>NZ_SFBY01000031.1:0-4340 GCF_007095505.1 Microcystis sp. M_QC_C_20170808_M3Col | reverse complement strand
AGACCAGAACAGAGTAAATCTGTTAAGGCAGGTGCGGAACCCCGCAAGGGAAAGAAGCAGAAACCTAAATCGTGAGGTTTGGGAATCACCGTCCGTTTACGGCGGTGAGGATGTCAAGGGGAAACAAAGACAAAATAACTTGGTCGGACAGCCTTGGATACTAACATAACATTTGTTTCCCAGAAATCTAGGCCGATGATGGGGGGAAAGTCAGGAGCTTTGCCCCGCTAGTCCAGTTTTAAGACTGACTACCGGATTTGCGATGACCGATGGCGGTGACACCGTTACTATCCAAAACTTGACCCCGCTCGACGGTAGCATAGACTAACCAGCGATCGCCACAGAGTTGTCGCTCTTTGACCGTACACTCTAGATAGGCGAGACTTTCGCTTAAAATCAGACAGCCATTTTCCCCGACTTGGGTTTCTAATCCCGTAAAGACATCGCCGCCAGATTTGATGCGATTGGAAAAATGACGGCGTAAATTGCGCCCTTCCTTGAGAATATTCAAGGTAAAGGCGGTTCCTGAGTTAATTAGGCGATCGGCGGCTTGTTCGTCAGCAACGGCGATAATTAGCCCCGGGGGGTTAAAACTGGCTTGGGATACCCAAGAGGTCAGGAAACCAGCATGATCCTCGCCCTGACGAGTGGTGAGAACAGAGAGGGAACCGACAATCCGACCAACGGCCTGGGCAGTGCGATCGATTTGTGTTTCAGTCATTCCCTGTTGGGGAACCCGCAATTTTTTGGTTTTTTTCAAGGTCCGGGCGAAGGTTTCTCCGGCTAAATAACCTGCTTGTAAACAGCTTTCTGTGGGGCTAAAACGCACGCGCAAGGATTCAAAACCGAGGCGATAATTGGCATCTTTGAGTTTAGTTTCAATTAAATCTACAGCTTCCCCACTCCAACCGTAGGAACCAAAAACCCCGGCTAATTTAGTTTTTGCTGCCGTGGAAAGAACGATTCCTAAAGCGGTTTGTATCTGGGTGGGAGCGTGACCGGCTAAGGTGGGAGAACCGATAATAAATCCGTCACAATTTTCGATCGCTTGACTAATTTCGGCGGGGGTGGCAAACTCACAATTTATTGATTCTACGGCTAGATCATTTTCTAATAATCCCCGTTCGATCGAGCGGGCCAGGGTGGCAGTATTTCCGTAGGCAGAAGCATATAATAAAGCCACTTGTAGAGGTCGAGTTTTTTGTTCTTGACACCAATAACGATAATCGTGGGCAAGACGACTAAGACTATAACGAATTATCGGACCGTGGGCGGGTGCATAATATTGGGCGGGAAATTCTTTAATTTTGTCGAGGGCTGTTTCTACCGCTTTGGATTGCACGGCATGGAGACAATCAAAATAATAACGACGATCTGCGTCTAATTGTTTCCAATTCTTATCCCAAAGAGCGTCACTGCACAGATGCACACTAAAGAATTTATCGCTGTATAAAATTTGGGTTTTTTGGTCAAAAGTGCAGATACCATCGGGCCAGCGCGGCGTAGGGACATTAATAAAACTTAGTTGATGACCTTGCCCTAAATCAAGGATTTCATCGGTTCGTATGCCAAAAATTTGTGCATCGGGAAAGGCATTTTTAAGGGTATTGACGGCAGATTTAGAACAGAGGATGGTGATTTGATGGGTTTCGGCTAATAATGCCTTTAACGTGACGAGACGATTGGGATTAACGTGACTGAGAATCAGATAATCGAGACGATGTAAGGAGATATATTGACGAATTTCTTCTAAATAAATTTCGGTGAAGGATTCTCCAGGGGGATCGATTAAGGCGGTTTTATCACCACAGATAAGATAGGAATTAGCGGTGGTTCCCCGTTGACGAGCATATTCTATTTCAAATTTTAATCTGTCCCAAGTACGGGAGCGAAAAACCCAAGTTTTATCGGCAATTTCTGCGGTTTGAACATCGCGGGAGCGATTATTAATAGCAGGATTAGGAATTAAGGTAGTAGCGCTCATAATTGTTCAGTTGGGTGTTGGGTGTTGGGGTGTTGGGGTGTTGGGGTGTTGGGGTGTGGGGTGTGGGGTGTGGGGTGTGGGGTTTTAGGGTTTTAGTTGAAATTACTCTATCTCCCCATTTCCCTATTCCCCCATTTACCTATCCCCTTCTAACTGATAACTGATAACTGATAACTGATAACTGTTAATAATGGTTGCCAACTTTGCGATGATGGACAGCAGTTAAGACATCTAAACGGGCAACTCGTCCAGTATTAACGGTACAATAAACTACCCAATGATCGCCGCAATCTAAACGACTGGTTACTTCACATTCTATGTAAGCTAAGGCATCGGCTAAAATTGGTGATCCATTATTGGCAGTATAGGTTTTAATGCCTTCAAAACGATTGGCACCGGGAGAGAAACGCTTGAGGAAATGTTTCATTAATTTCTGGTAATTATCCTCAGCTAAAACATTTAAAACAAAGGTATCGCTAGGCTGTAAAAAGGATACCATTGCCCGATCTTTGGCCACTGCAATTGCCACACCTAAAGGATTTAAACTTGCTTGTGTCACCCAAGAGGCAATCATGGCACTAGATAAATCGGCTTTTTGGGAAGTAATTAAGTACAATCCGGTGCTAATACGGCCTAAAGCTCTTTCTAAGTCGTTTTTAATCGATTTAATTTGTTTAATCGTTTTTTCTCGGCTTAACCATTGGCCGAGGTCGGTTCCTGCTTCATCGGCAATAAAATCGAGAGATTGATTGAGATTGTCTTTAACTAAAAGAGGAGGAAAAGCTTCGATCGCGACCATTTCCTGTAATTTATTTCTTAAGGGAAAAATTGGTTCATCTTCCCCACCTCCTGACTCAAATAATCCTACCGCTTGTTTGCCATTAACTGAAGCAAGAATTGTGCTTAAAATCGTCTGGTTAATCGGGGAAGATTGGGGAGGCATTCCGATGACAACTCCCTTAGACTGATTGATTAATTCTCTGACTTCGTGGGGATCAGCATTATTCATATCGACTAATTCTGTCACCACATCAGTTTTAGTCAGACCCTGACTAATCATAGTAGCTAAATGTTCGCTTTGTCCGTAATCTTGGGTAAAGAATACAGCCACTAAAGTATCGGCAGAAGTTTGTTCTTGACTCCAAGTTTGATAGCGTCCCACCCAATCAGAAATATGGTGTTTTAATAGGGGTCCGTGACCGGTGGCAATGAGATTAATCTCAAATTTCTCGATTCTTTTAATTGCCCCTAAAACTGAACGAGCATTCGGTCGCATCAGACAGTCATAATAGGTTTGAAAATCGCCTTCTAGCAGCTCTTTTTCTCGATCGTAGGTTTGATCATCACAAAAGTGCATTCCGAAGGCATCACAGGTAAAAAGGGTGGCAGTTTTAGCATCAAAAGTGAAGATAGTATCAGGCCAATGAAGATTAGGGGCTGAAACAAATTCTAAGACATGACCATTGCCTAAATCTAAAGTATCACCACTTTTAACGATTAACTGTTTAAAGGGTCTGTGTACCATGTTTTCGAGGAATTGCATGGCAACTTTTGCCCCAACCACGGTAACTTCTGGGACTAATTCCAAAACTTCTTTGACTAAACCACTGTGGTCGGGTTCGGTGTGACTGATAATTAAATAATCAAGATGATTGATGTTGATTAGTTTAGTTAATTCGTCCAGATAAAGGCGATCAAATTTGCGGTGAGATGTATCAATTAGGGCAGTTTTTTCCCCTTGAATAACAAAAGAGTTATAAGTGGTACCGTTTTCTAAACCAAATTCGATATCAAAGCGCTCGCGATCCCAATCCAAACAGCGCAAGGTAAAAGTATTTTCGGCGATTTCTTGGATTTGTGTGGTTAAACGGCTGGTTTTAGCGGGTTTTGGGGTGATTAAAGCAACCATAATTTCTATCTCCCACAGGATTTGATTCGGAACTGCATTTGCTTAATTCCTATGGTGACTTGCTTTCAGCGATTTGTAAAATACCAATTACTCAAGTAAATGATTAGTTAGATTTATATAATCTTTTGTCTATGGTTGCGAGTATTAATTTGAGTGCGAGCATTGCCGAATCAAGATCTGAATACTAATTGTGCATCGTATCCACAAGTTAGCTTAGTCCTCGGTTTTAAAAACTGCCTAGAAGACAATTTATCCTTAAAATCAGCAATAATGGCAATTTCAAGCTGAAAAACGCCTCATAAGGAATTGTAAGAGCGATTTAAGTTTTTTGACACTCCCATCGCTAAAAGCGAGGGATTCTTGGTTCACTGAGTTTCCTTAATCTGGCAGGACGTATCCAACCAAACCAGAGGGAATCTCTCCCCAAGCGCATTAGTTTCGGTATGC
>NZ_SFBY01000309.1:0-17179 GCF_007095505.1 Microcystis sp. M_QC_C_20170808_M3Col | reverse complement strand
TAACCCTTTTGTGCCTTAAGTCCTTTCCTGTATGAATTTCAGCTACTTTTGAGCGTAGTTGCTCTCATCGAATTTTATTTTAAGTTAATTATTTGCATAACAATTCCCGAAGAGCCCAAATTTTGCTATCCTTGAGGGTAGGGATAAAGTAAGTTTACCGTTTCTTTTCTTAATTGCCTAATTTCAGTTGCTAACGCTTCTCTGACTTGCTGCTCTGCTGATTCTCTGCTATAACCGAATATAAGTTTAAGATTAGTGTCACAATCTCTAAAGGGGTAAACTTTCTCTTGAATACAATTAAATCCATAAATTTCAATATCTTTTAAAATTAATTGTTCTAAACACCATATTTTACCTTCAAGGTAGCCAGTAATCTGATTAGTTTCAGGAACATTTATTTTTTTTAAGCAGCGTTTATCTCCCGTGAGTAAATAGCTTAAATTATTTTGTTTATTCAAGTAGCTAACATAACTGAGGAGAATAGCCTCACCTATGTCTATTCCTTCAATTTTCTGTAATTGAATAAAATCCTCCTGATTGATATTATTAATTGATATTTTTCGCAGGTTTCAACGACAGATAAAGCGTCTTCTAGGTTATATTTAACAGGGTTTCTCTTTCTTTTTTGCTGCGCTTGCCTTTTAAATTTATATTGAAATGTCTCAAGAATTTTAACTTGATTAATCTCAACTCCAAAGGTATTGAGGTTTTTCTCAAATAAACCACAGGTGGCCAATTTTAGGATAATGTCATTATCCAAACAATAAACAGAACCAGTCAAGATTAAACTCCTAACACCTTTTCTAGATACTCGTAGGTTTCGTCATCAAATTTATCCCAGTCTAACTGATTGGCCAAATATTCATTAATAATCTTGTTGCCATTTGGGTTAGGTTCTAATACTTTTAAAGTCTTCATGGCTAAAGCAAAGTAGTCCCTATTATGCCATCCATAGTTCAGAATAATTGCACCTATATCAATATCGGGATGATGAGAGATAAAATGTTCTTGAACATATTTACTCAATTTTTCAGCATTTTGGAATTTCCCATCCCCAAGGCAGTTATCACAATCACCTAAGAGTAATTCAGTGGCAAATTGATTAGCTTCTTTTTCTTCGCAATCATTATCAAATGTAATGTCTTCATCAACTAATACCCCATTGTTTAGATGTGCTAATGCTAAATGTCCTAATTCGTGTGCTAAGTCAAAAGCGAGTCTTGCCGACTGTTGATGTTTTGAACTAAGAATAATTACAGGAGAAGTGGAATGCCATTGAATTAATCCAGCAAATTTCTTAGTATTGTTAGGAAAATGATCAAAGTATCCTACCGCTATTCCCTGAGACCAACAATAGTCTAAAAGAGAGGTCAAGTCAACCTTTGGCTGGTCACTTAAGATGTCTTCCCTGATGGTTTTAGCATCCTTAGGTAAAGGAGTATAATTAACTTCAACCCCCAAGGAAATTAACTCAGCAAACCGACTCGCTAAAGCTTGCGCTAGATAGGGATGTTGGTTATTTTGGCTATTGTGCTGTTTAAATTTAGTATGGGGAGGTCTATTAAATTTGACCTCTTCTTGAGGGGTTAATAAAGATGAGAGGTCAAGATTGAGGTTTTTGGCGATATAACCTGCTCCTTCTAGGACCGCAACGGGTTTATCATTGAGTTCATCATCCCACCAACTGGGTAAGCCATTTTTTCGGACATAATTTTTTTTAAGTCCGATTTGTGAGAGTTTCTGGTAGAGGGATGCCATGGTAAGGCTTTCTGTCATGGTTTCACCCTCCTTTGTCGGCAATACTAAGTTTTTTAAGGTTTTAGGGAATCAAAGTAGATCAGTATATTCTTAGCTCTAAGATACCATCTCTAACTTAATTTTTGCCCACTGGCAATAGTCCCTTTTCACCGATAAATGACTCTCCACTCCCAACCAGAGTGATACAATTGTTAACACCACAGACCAAGAGCCAATCGAAGCGAGAGAATCAAAACTGCTATGTTAAAAGCCCTACTGGGAGATCCCAACGCCCGCAAAATTAAAAAATTTCAGCCCCTCGTCACCGAAATCAACCTGCTGGAAGAAGATATTAAAAACCTATCCGATGACGAATTAAGGAGCAAAACCAGCGAATTTAAGGAAAGATTGGACAAAGCGAGAAATTATGAGCAAAGAGAGGATATTCTCGAGGAAATCCTCCCCGAAGCTTTCGCCATTGTCCGGGAAGCGGGCATCCGAGTCTTAGGGATGCGTCACTTTGACGTACAGTTATTGGGGGGAATGGTACTCCACAAAGGACAAATCGCCGAGATGAAAACCGGGGAAGGAAAAACCCTAGTTGCCACTCTCCCCGCTTATTTGAATGGATTGACCGGAAAAGGGGTTCACGTCGTCACCGTCAACGATTATCTCGCCCGTCGTGACGCGGAATGGATGGGGCAGGTACATCGCTTTTTAGGGTTAAGTGTGGGACTAATTCAAGCCGGCATGAGTCCGGAAGAAAGAAAGAAAAATTATGCCTGTGACATCACCTACACCACTAACAGCGAACTCGGCTTTGATTATCTGCGCGATAACATGGCTACAGTGATGGGGGAAGTCGTCCAAAGACCTTTTAACTACTGCGTTATCGACGAAGTGGACTCCATTCTTATCGATGAAGCGAGAACTCCATTAATTATATCAGGAGCGATCGATCGACCCACAGAAAAATATATTCTCGCTGCCGAAATCGCCAAGCAATTAGTGCGCCAAGAAGTAGAAGACGGACCGGGAGACTACGAAGTTAACGAAAAAGACCGTAACGTTTTAATGACCGATGAAGGCTTTAAAAAAGCGGAAGAACTATTAGAAGTTACCGATTTATACGACCAAGAAAATCCCTGGGCGCACTATATTTCTAACGCTATTCGTGCCAAAGAACTCCAGAAAAAAGACGTTAACTATATCGTCCGCAGTGGTGAAATTGTTATTGTTGATGAGTTCACGGGACGGGTATTACCGGGGCGACGTTGGGGCGATGGTTTACATCAGGCAGTGGAAGCTAAGGAAGGGGTAGAAATTCAACAGGAAACCCAAACCTTAGCCACGATTACCTATCAAAACTTTTTCCTACTCTATCCGAAATTATCTGGCATGACCGGGACGGCCAAAACCGAAGAAACGGAACTAGAAAAAGTCTATAACCTGCAAGTAACAATTATCCCGACTAACCGCGTTTCTCGTCGGCAAGATTTAGCTGATGTGGTCTATAAAAATGAACAGGCAAAATGGAACGCCGTCGCCGAAGAATGTCAACAAATGCACGAAGAAGGCCGCCCGGTTTTAGTCGGTACTACCAGTGTAGAAAAATCGGAAGTGCTTTCGCTTTTATTACAGGGAAGAAAGATTCCCCATAACTTGCTTAATGCTCGTCCAGAAAACGTGGAAAGGGAATCGGAAATCGTCGCCCAAGCAGGCCGGGCCGGCGCTGTGACAATTGCCACGAACATGGCAGGACGGGGAACCGATATCATCCTCGGTGGTAACTCCGACTATATGGCCCGATTGAAAATTCGCGAGTATTTAATGCCCAAATTAGTTATGCCCGAAGATGACAATTTGGCCTTTAGTTTACCCAGTTTAGGAGAACGAAATCGACCGCAAGGATTCGCTCCGGGTAAAAAGAAAAAAAACTGGCGCGCCTCGGCGGAAATTTTTCCCACTGAGTTACCGAAAGAGGTAGAAAATACCCTGAAAGAAGCGGTTAAATTTGCCGTTGATACCCACGGAACTCAAAGTTTACCGGAATTAGAAGTAGAAGAAAAAATCGCTATTGCGGCCGAAAAAGCTCCCACGGATGACCAGGTTATTCAAAAGTTACGGGAAGTCTATAAATTAATTCGCAAAAGTTATGAAGATTACACAGGTAAAGAACACGATGAGGTAGTAGAAAGAGGCGGACTGCACGTTATCGGGACGGAACGCCACGAATCCCGCCGTATTGACAACCAATTGCGAGGCAGAGCGGGCAGACAGGGCGACCCCGGTTCCACACGCTTCTTTTTAAGCCTAGAAGACAATTTATTGCGGATTTTTGGGGGCGACCGCGTGGCGGGTTTAATGGATGCCTTCCGGGTGGAAGAAGATATGCCCATTGAATCGGGAATGTTGACTCGTTCCTTGGAAGGAGCGCAAAGAAAAGTGGAAACCTTCTATTATGATGCCCGGAAACAGGTGTTTGAATACGACGAGGTGATGAATAATCAACGGCGCGCTATTTATGCCGAACGTCGTCGGGTTTTGGAGGGGATGGACCTAAAAGAACAGGTGCTGCAATACGCCGAAAAAACCATGGATGAAATCGTCATGGCTTATATTAATCCCGAACTGCCGGCGGAAGAATGGGATTTAGAAAAACTGATTAGTAAATCTCAGGAATTTGTCTATCTCTTGGCAGATATTACCGCTAAAGATATCGAGGATATGAGTGTTAATGATATCAAGATGTTCCTCCACGAAGAAGTTCGCAAAGCTTACGAAATTAAAGAACGTCAAGTTGATAGTATTCGCCCCGGTTTAATGCGCGATGCCGAACGTTATTTTATCCTGCAACAAATCGATATGTTATGGCGCGAACACCTGCAAGCTATGGAAGCTTTACGCGAGTCGATTGGTTTACGCGGTTACGGTCAAAAAGACCCCCTAATTGAGTATAAACAGGAAGGCTACGAGATGTTTTTAGAAATGATGATTGATATCCGTCGTAACGTGGTTTATTCCCTGTTCCAATTCCAACCGCAAGGACAACCCCAAGCAGTGGCTAGTGAATAGTAAAAACTAAAAGTTGGCTTAAATTGGGGAGAATTGGCTAAGGCTAATTCTCTCATTTTTTTACCCCAAGAAATCAGTCACCCACAATCCACACTAGGACGAAAATTATCAGTCCAATCACTCCATAGGACAGCAACGACCCCAAAAAATTGAGGATTTGTACGGGAAAATGAATCAAAACTTGGTAAGTAAAATCGGCAGCTGCCAGCAAGGCAGCGAAAAACATAATCACAAGTGTTATCATGCTTAATATCTTCTCAATCTGATAGAATAAATGGCTATCCTTTGCGGGAATTGGCAGTGGATAGTCAGAAGTTAGGAGATTATCCCCAAGAAAAAACTCGGAGTTACTCTCCCGATTCTACCGCAATTTTAACAGCGATCGAGTTATACTAAATCTTAGTTAACAAGTATAGAGTGGCAAGTGGGGAGAAGGCAGCGGGTTTTTAAAGTTCGATTGGCAGTTAATAATACTATTAAAAAGGAGCCATCTCACACTTGCAGAAATACCGATAATCAGCAATTATCAGTAACTCTTAAATTATTACAGATATATCAGCAGCTGCCTGTAAGCATCCCACCGAAAAACTAATGCGCTCCGGGGTTTGGGGGGTAGAACCCCCCAAAAGCTTGGATTGAGTGATAAAATCGAAAGTAACGGCAGACTTTAGCAGAGAGTTTCCCTTTAAAAATACTAACTTAGTTGATTGACAAAAATAAGATGCACCCATTAAAAACAAATAAATATTTCCCCGTTTCCCGTTCCCTTTTGCGATAAGATAATTAATATAGCTCCAAGAGGACTGCTCTATGAATATTCGTATTGGTAACGGCTACGATATCCACCGATTGGTGACAGGAAGACCTTTAATTTTAGGAGGAGTAGAAATTGCCCATACTGTGGGTTTATTGGGTCATAGTGATGCCGATGTCTTAACCCACGCTATTATGGATGCCATGCTGGGGGCGCTTAGTTTAGGCGATATCGGTCATTATTTTCCCCCCACAGACCCGCAATGGCAAGGGGCGAATAGTTTAAAATTATTAGAGCAAGTTAATCAATTAATTATCGATAAAGGTTGGCAGATTAATAATATTGATTCGGTAATTGTCGCCGAAAAACCGAAAATGAAATCCCACCTTAGTGCGATGCGAACCAAGTTAGCAGAAACTCTCAATATTAATCCGGAACAGGTGGGAATTAAAGCCACTACTAACGAACAATTGGGACCGGTAGGACGAGAAGAAGGTATCGCAGTTTATGCCGTGGTTTTATTGGTTAAGGAATAAGTAATTAGTAAGAATTCGCTCAGATTAAATATCCCAAACCTATGAATATAGACACAAAAATATTAGAAACTGTCGAAGCAATGCCAGAGTTATTAAAAATAGAGCTGCTTCACTATGCTGAATATTTGATGGCCAATTATCAATCAGATGTTATTATAGAGAAATCTTCTCTTAGGAAAGGTCGTTCAGGAATTTTACAAGGTACATTTACCTTGCCTTTGTCCGATGACTTTGATCAGTCTTTGGAAGATTTTCAGGAATATATGTGATGACATCTTTTCTTCTGGACACCCATACTTTCATCTGGTTAACTGAAAACGATCCTAACTTGCCTAATAATCTTCGGGAGGAAATTGATTTTGCTCCTGAAGTTTATGTCAGTATTGTTAGTCTCTGGGAAATTGCGATTAAGTTAAATTTAGGTAAGTTAGCCCTACAAAAAAGTTATGAAACCATTGAAACTAAACTAGAAGCATCAGATATAACCTTACTGTCTATATCATTTTCTGATACTCTAAAAATTTGTACTTTACCCTTGCATCACCGTGATCCATTTGATAGAATGCTAATTGCTCAATCTCTAAACAGATCGCTAATTCTAATTAGTAAAGATACTAAATTTGATGCTTATAATGTACCAAGAAAATGGACGTAATGCCCCGTTCGGATCAATTCTATTCAAGATGAGAGCAAGATAAATTTCCTAATTACCCATAGATTTCTAACATTCATTCCTAAATTCTCTCTATGACTGCCATTATCCAACAAATAAAAGAACGCTTTTCCCAGTCCCTAGTTAAATCCTTTGGGGAAAACTTCGCTGATACCGATCCTCTAATTGTGGCCGCTAGTAACCCCCGTTTTGGCGATTATCAATGTAATATTTCCCTCTCTTTAGCCAAAGAATTAAAACAAAAACCGCGGGAAGTGGCGGCAACTTTACTAAAAAATCTAGAGATAGATGATCTCTGTCAAACCCCCGAAATTGCCGGACCCGGTTTTATCAATCTTACCCTTAAACCCGGTTATCTAGAAACCCAATTAAAAGACCTAATTACCGACAACCGTTTAGGAGTTGCCGCTGCTAACCCCAGTCAAAAAATTATTGTCGATTTTTCCAGTCCCAATATTGCCAAAGAAATGCACGTTGGTCACTTGCGATCAACTATAATTGGTGATTGTATTGCCCGGATTTTGGAATTTCGTCATCATCAAGTAATTCGTCTTAATCACGTCGGGGATTGGGGTACTCAATTCGGGATGTTAATCACCTATCTACAAGAAGCTTATCCTAGCGCTTTAACCCAAGCAGATGCCCTCGATTTAGGGGATTTAGTTAGCTTTTATAAAAAGGCAAAAATTCGTTTTGATGAAGACGAAAAATTTAAAGAAATTGCCCGTCAAGCTGTAGTAAGATTACAGTCTGGTGATCCTCAAAGTCGTCAAGCATGGCAGTTACTTTGTCAACAATCACGGCGGGAATTTCAGAAAATCTATGATATTCTCGATATAAAACTGACCGAAAGGGGTGAATCTTTTTATAATCCTTACCTTGAGGCAGTAATCAGAGAATTAGATCAACAGGGATTGCTAACAGAAGACAACGGTGCTTTATGCGTCTTTCTCGATGGTTTTACCAACAAAGAGGGCGATCCTTTGCCCCTAATTGTCAAGAAATCCGACGGCGGTTATAATTACGCTACCACCGATTTAGCGGCAATTTGTTATCGAGTCCGGCAAGATAAAGCTGAAAGAATAATTTATGTCACCGATGCTGGACAAGCTAACCATTTTGCCCAAGTATTTCAGGTGGCTAAAAAAGCGGGATTTTTACCCGATAATGTGGCAGTGGTTCACGTCGCTTTTGGATTAGTTTTAGGGGAAGATGGTAAAAAATTAAAAACTCGTTCCGGGGAGACGGTAAAATTACAAGAATTACTCGATCAAGCGATCGCCTGTTCCCTAGCTGACTTAGAAAAAAGACTGGCAAGCGAGGAAAGAGAAGAAACCGGCGATTTTATCGCTAAGACTGCCAAAACTGTCGGATTAAGTGCCGTTAAATACGCCGATCTCAGCCAAAATCGCAATAGTAACTACGTTTTCAGTTACGACAAAATGCTCAATCTGCAAGGCAACACCGCCCCCTATATGCTGTACGCTTACGCTAGAGTCCAGAGTATCAGTCGCGAAGGTGGTATTAATTTTCAGGATTTAAGTGCCAATTCACCGCTAATTCTCAAGGATGAAAGCGAATTAATTCTGGCTAAACAATTACTGCAACTTCCGCAAGTAATTAGCACCGTGGAAGAGGATTTATTACCCAATCGTTTATGTGATTATCTTTACGAACTCAGTAAAAAGTATAATCGTTTCTACGAAAGTTGCCCTGTACTCAAAGCGGAAGAACCGATTAAAACCTCTCGTTTAGTTTTGTGTGATTTGACGGCAAGAACCCTAAAATTAGGCCTATCTCTCCTAGGAATATCCGTTTTGGAAAGAATGTAAATCAGTCATCAGTTATCAGTTATCAGTTATCAGTTATCAGTTATCAGTTATCAGTTATCAGTTATCAGTTATCAGTTCACTGTTTACTGTTCACTGAAAAATTCATAATTCCCACACCCTACACCCCACACCCCACACCCCACCCGTTGGATTGCGTATCTTTGACAAAAGCGGGTGCTATTTTATACCCCGAAAAAATGTACTATGCTGACGTGAAAAAACCTGAGTTTTTGCTAACCTAGAAATAGCTCTAATCAGAGCCAATATCTTTGGACGAAGCTTAGAGATTAATCTAGATAAACTCACTCGTGACGTTATCTATTGTCCTCTGTTGCCTATTCGCTTTCAATAGATTCTGTCTAGTTCACTCCTATCATTCGGCGAGATAATTCTGTCTCGTCATCGCTAGAATGCTACTCCCGCATCTGGGCTGCTGGTGCGATAAGCCGCATCTGTTATCCCAGAGATGTTATCGTTAAAGCGGTCAAATGTCTGAACGTCCTAGAGGATTTTCGGGAAAGATTGTTCGCCCTCTCGTAATCTCAGATAGAACCTTATGAGTCAATCAATAGAAGGTAAAGCCATGGCCAATGCTGATGTATCAGATTATACCACAAATAAAATAATTTTGTCTAATTGGATTGCCCCTTGGTCGAAAGGCAATCGGAAAAACCCGTCACCGCAACCAAAATGGGATTTATGGCAACCCCTGCGGCAACGAATTGATCGCCTAGAGATTAATACGCCTGCACTAGCCCATCAGATTTGTCGTCTAATTCCGGCTCAATGTCCCTTTGCGCGGAAAATTACCCTATTTAGCCGGACAATTCTAGAGATTCCGCCCCTTTGCAAGCTAAATCCCCTCTACGAAAACCTAATGATGTTAAGATTTCGCGCTCTTTCTTACCTAGCCGATGAATGTGGAGAGGATATCGGTGCTTACTGCTAGAATGGGTGAGTGTCTTTAATCGCCACACCTATGGCCATCATCGCTCTGAAAGCTTGGTATCTGGACAAATACGAACCTATCCGCGAGGTTGTCAAACGTCCCCACGACTTGCGCTTAAGTCGCAATAGTCTCTTAAAATCGGGTTTAAGGGCCGATTTTCTCGATGATAGTCTGACGATACAGGGTTCTGTCTGGTTCCAACGCTATCTAGAAGGGGAAAGGGTGGAATTTTACCTCGAAGGTAGTGGCGGTTACGTCATCTCGAATATTGACCTGATTTCCCAAGAAATTTACTTTACTAAACAGGACCTCAGCGCTTGGTTGGATCCCGTCATTTATTTTAGCTCCCAAAGCCAATTTAAGGACTCTAGCACCGCTTTAAAAACAATTTTGACCGAAACCGTCGAAAATCTCAATAAACGCTCCCGTTTGCCCTTAAACATCGAAGAAACGCCCCGAACTGAGGGCAATGTCACCAGATTGAGTGATAGTCAATTACGCAAAATTCGCAAAAGTTTATTATTTATTGCCGATGCTACGGCGATTAGCCAAAAGGAAACGGAATTGCTGCCCAGTCCCCTAGTGGGTGTAGAATTAGGTTATGCGATCGCTTGTAAACAGGGCGGACAAATTCTGCTAACCTATCAAAATCGAGCGGAATTAAAGGGTAAACTAGCTTTTGACCTGCCAAGCTACCAAAAATTAATTTTCTCGGATCTTAGCGAATTGCGTCTCACTTTTCCGCCTTTAATGGCAACTTTATTACAAAAATTCAATCTGATTAGTTAAAAAAATGAGTAGAAAAGCTGACGAGTACGCCGTACATTTGTTCTTAAGCAGTGGACATCGCGAGGAAGTCCGTTTTTTGACTATCCAAGACTTTCAAAAGTGGTACAGTAACGAATTAGTTCCGAAAGCCGATTCCCAGGATTTTATCAATGTTCCGATCAGAAATATCCAAGGGGAATATATGGTTTTACGTCCGGCTAGTATCATTGCTATTCGCGTGGAACCCGTCTTTTTTGGCAGTGTGGAAAGAATGTAATTTGACGTTATCCCTAAAAAAGATAGTTAGATGCCGAGAATTTCAGAGATTATTGATAATTCTTTCAATATCAGCTTGAATTTGATGGCTGACTTTGCCTTGCCAGCGTTCTTTTAATTCCCTTAATCCCACTTCTGCGTATTGACAGATCTTATCTAAAACTTCTTTGCCATCGCTGGGTTGAGGATAGGAATTCTTTTTACAGATAATATAAATTCCTGCGGTTAAAGCTAAAATAACTTCTGGATCGATTTGGCTAATAGTAATTAAATCCTGTCGATTATTTAAGGTTATTCCGTAGATACTGAAGTCTTGTTTAATGGCAAAAGCAGCGGCGAATAAATAGGCATCTACCATGCGATCAAAGGTTTTATTATCTTTTAGTACCTGTAGATAATTTCTGGAAGTTTCCGAGGCATAAATCTTCAAACTGGGATCGATTCTCTGCATTAGTAACCCTCCATCACTTCAATCACGGAAGCATCTTCATCGGCAGCTAAACGGTGTATTTTTAAAATATCAGTAGTGTGGGGATGCAGCAGATTTAACAGATTTTCATTCAAGTCGCGATCGGTGGCTAAAATAATTACTTGGGAGTTTAAATTAGGGAGAGAGTTAATAATATTTTTTTGATGTTCTTCGTCTAAATGGCCGAAAGGTGTATCCATAATTAGGGGAACACAAGTATCGGTTATTTGATTTAAACCGGTGATAAAAGCAAAAGCTAAAGCTTCCTTTTCTCCCGCACTTAAGACATCGGGATGTAATAATTTTCCTGTGATGGTACGGATTCCTAAAGTGTATTCGGGAGTGATTTCTACTCCTCTATATTCCTCCGGTTTGTTGGTTACTTGTAAATAGCGATCGCTGGTTGCTTGATTAATCATTTTTTGGGAATTATCGATATGCCATTCGATTAATTCGTTAGTGGCATTTTTTAAACCTCTGGCCATTTTAACCTGATTAGATAACATCAATGTTGTCTGATTTTGACTAGCTAAAATTTCCACTTCTTTGCGTAAATTTTCTAATTGCTTTTCTTTGATTTCAATTTCCTTTTGCAAGCGTTCGACCCTTTCTTCAATCACCTTAACTTTTCGTTCCGATTCGTCAACTTTTCGCCAAATCTCCCTCACCGAGTCTTGATCTATTCCCGTGGTTTCCTGTTTTAGCTGTCTAATATGTTGATTAATTTCTTCGATTTCTTCTTCTAAACGATCTCTTTGTAAAAGTAATTGACTATAGTTGCTAAATTTAGCATTATCTCGCATAATTCCCTGTAAATCAATTCTAATTTGGTCTTTTTCTATTCTGGTGATGTTGTCCACTTCTAAGGAGTCTAGTTCGGCAATTTGTTGCAGGATAAAGTCACGAGAATTTTTATCTAAACAACGACCGCATAAACAGTTTTCATCGTCAAGTATT
Organism: Microcystis sp. M_QC_C_20170808_M3Col; assembly: GCF_007095505.1. Classification (NCBI taxonomy): domain Bacteria; kingdom Bacillati; phylum Cyanobacteriota; class Cyanophyceae; order Chroococcales; family Microcystaceae; genus Microcystis; species Microcystis sp. M_QC_C_20170808_M3Col. Next base: position 5,153 of record NZ_SFBY01000309.1, on the reverse strand, counting down.
GCTTTTAAAATTACTGTAGAATTAGTTTTATAAGTGCTTTTTAAGCTAGTAACTTGCAAATCATCGACCATTTCCTGTACAAAGTTAATCAGCAAAGGTATCGAAGCTTTTTTTAACCAAGAATCAATAGACTTTTGCTGGTTATCTAACTGAGTTTGTAAACCGATACGCTTTTTCTCTAAGTTATGAATTTCCTCTAATTTTTCTCGTAAACTTTCAATCTGAGCGGCTTTTTCTTGAGCGTCTTGGTAGATAATTATAGCATCTTTTTCGCTATCTTTGGCATTTTTAAGCTGACCTTTTTTAAGATCAATGTCTTCTTCTAATTCTCGTAATTCTTGCAGCTTATCTCTAAAGGTTTGACTGGTTCCCTTGGCTTTATTTAAACGGTTTTCTAATTCTTGCAAGGCTTTTTCTGTATCATCACGCAGATTTCTTAATTCCGGGATACCTAAAACTTTTTCAATTGCTTCTTTTGCTTCTTTAGTTTGAGTAATCTGGGTATATTGTTCGATTTTTGAGCCATCAAAACAGAAAAAATCTCGAATTGACTTGGGAAGTAATGCTTCGATATATTCCCTAGAGTTACTTCCTTTCATGGTTCCATCTTCATAAAATAATGCTTCCTCTACGCTGGGATAAAAAGTGCTACCATTACCTTTTAATTTCGCTGTGCGACTGATAAAGTAATTTTTCTCGTTTTTAATAAAATTTAATTCTACCCGCATTTCTATTGCCGGTGAAGAATCTCCCTTACCTCGATAAAAATAGGTTTTCAGAGTCTCTTTAGATACAATATCTACCCCATAGAGACACCATAAAATCGCCGTCATCAGAGAAGTTTTACCGTGGCCATTATTACCGAAGATAATCTGAATTTTTCTGTCGGGATGCAGGTTAAAGGTAATATTTTGACTAGGGTAACATTTCCAATTAGTTAAGCGAATTTGTTTCAGTCTCAAAGTCATAGAGTTTATTTATTGTGAGGAGTCGGTATATTTTTCGATAAGTTTGACAATTTTAGGTGATAGCCGCCGATTTTTTAGAGTAATTTTTGCTACTTCTAAAGCCATGGCTTCCTTTAGCAGTTGGGGAGGTATATCATATTTTTGTGCCAGTTCTTGAATTTTAGCAGTTATGTCCATAAATTTTCTGTGGGTTGGGGAGTGGGGATTGTCAAGTCTTAATTCTTATTTGGCAAGAAATACCTTGATGAGGATAAATTTTATAACATATCTGAGTAGGTAAGGCCATAGTAAGTTAATGCTTGGACTAATTTGTTGATAACTGCAGCTTGATTGCTGGCTGCCCCAGCAAAATCAATAACTCTTTTGATCTCCGATGCAATTAATTTTACCTCACTATCGTCCCCAGGGGGAAAGACATCGATTAAAGTTGCTTTTTTCTTGGCCACCGGCTGCTGGGATAATTCTGCTGCGACGTTGAATAAATTGACGGGGATAACTGTCGGCAGCGAGGATAATTCCCTGACTGACTTGTGGGATATCAACTACCTCATCGAGACATTTTACTGCCACTAATGCGTCAAGATTTCCCGAAGATAACTGTGATAATAACATAACTTGATCGCTGTCTAAAGAACTATAGCGGGCGACTCTTTTTCCCTGACGCACCAATCGGGTACTAATCTAAACAAGGTAGATAAAATTTGTCAATGACATTATGTTAATTACTGTGATATTCTTCTAATAATTTTAATTGTTGTAGTGGCAATTTAAATTCCTCCTCGATCTCGTTTTAAATCATAAATGACTTTTTCATAACACCAGCTTTTACTGCGTTGGGGATTTCTCAATCTAATATTTAAAAGCAACCGAGTCGCTAAAGCTTTATCTCCATTCACTAGGGCTAAAAGTTCTCTTTCTAAGTGCAAAAGTTTATTTTTACTGATTGGCAACTTTTGACGATTATTTTTAGAAGTAGCTCTTTTCGGTTTAGTGGGGGATAAAGATACAGTATCGACCAACCACCAGATAGCTACAGCTAACCCCAACAAAAGCACCCCAGTAAAAGAGTATAAAACGATGCCTAGTAAATTCATTAATCAATTCCCGTATTTCTTAATGATCAAGGTTTTAGGCTAATCTACCCTATACAAAAATACCATAAAAGCTAAAATAGATAGTTGACAGTGATCCTGACCACAATAGCAATATAGACTAAACCGCCTTGTATTATCGTCTTCTTCTTGATTTTAATACCCTAGAAAACGGGTTAATTACCTTAACATCCGAACAAAGTCATTATCTTAAAAAAGTTGTTCGTTTAAAATCCCATGACCGTTTTATTGCCCTAAATGGACAAGGACAAGCGTGGTTAGCAGAAATAATTGATAATTCGGCCTATCTTTTAGAAGCGATAAACGAAACCACCGAACTACCAGTACAAGTGAATTTAATGGTAGCAATTCCCAAAAATGGCTTTGATGATATCGTTCGCGCTGCCACCGAATTAGGAGTTTATCGGATTATTCCCCTGCTGACAGAACGCGTTTTAGTTAATCCTAGTCCTCAAAAAATCGACCGTTGGCGAAAAATTGCCCGGGAAGCTGTAGAACAATCAGAAAGACAGATTATTCCTATTATCGAAGAACCACAACCATTTTTAGCCATCCTTAACCGGGGAGCTAACCCAGGGACAACTTGTTATATTGGTGTTACCCGTAGAACAGTGGACCCGCTACTTTCTCAATTGCAAACATCAACCGAGATAACCATTGCCATCGGACCGGAAGGGGGATGGACGGAGGCAGAAATAGAACAAGCGATCGCTGCTGATTTTCTACCTGTATCACTGGGAAAACGGATTTTGAGAACAATTACCGCTCCCTTAGTGGCTCTCGCTATCATTAACGCCTATTTAGACAGCTAATTGACCGGAGTTTCTATGTTCAAAGAAATTGCTGAAGCGCTCGACCGTCAAGACTATCAAACTGCCACCCGTCTTGTCAACGACTTCCAGACCCGAGAAAACGATAACCCTTGGCTGAAATTCTACCAAGCGCGTTTAAACGAAATCACGGGAGAAATCGCCCTAGCAGGGCAAGAATACCGAAAAACGTTGCTATTAACCGCTAATCCTCAACTTATCGCCCAAATTCGTCAAGGAATCGCCCGCTTAGAAGCGATTGAACAGGTGGAAGTTGAACAGCAACAACAACAGCGACAGGCTGCCCTCGAAAAAGCCAAAACCAACCCCAGTAATCGAGAAATGGGGCTTTTAATTCTTGAACCGGTGGCTAACGCAGAAAAACAGCCCTTAGCTCTAAAATTTGCCCAAATATTTAAAATAGATGCCTATAGCGCCCGCTTACACATCCCTAGTCGTTCGTGGCGCTTGTATCGAGTCGGGGCAATGGCCGAATTAGCAGTATATGTTCACGACTTGCGAAAAGAAGGAATTCCCTGTTTTTGCCAGCCAATTAAAGCGATTAACCAGCCTAGGGTCTATTTAGCTCGATATTTCCGGGCTATCCAACCAGAAGCCACCCTAGTCTATCAATCTTCCCACGACCTAACCGCAAGTATAACTTTTGATTGGTCAGAAGTTACCGCCGTGGTAGAGGGAATCTTGCCGATTTTTGGGAAATGTGTCGATATGGATGCGCGCCGCCATCAAGTGAGAAAAATTAGTATTCTTGATTATGCCCAGATTATTGATCTACATTTGAAAAAACAGGATTTAATTATCCGTATTTGCGATCGCCATTACCACTTTCAAGCGGGGATTACTTTTTTCGACCACCAACAAAGTCGGGAAAGACAGACCAGCAATCGAGATAACTGGAATCATTTCGCTTCTTACCTAAAACAACAACTAGCAGCAGTTCCCCTGTGGTCAGATTTTGCCCCTTTTGCCGAAACCACCGCCGATTTTTACGAATTACTGCCCATGGTCAATCCCCATTTGGACTTATTACGCATTGAAGACACCTACTGGGACACCGCCTTTCAACTCTATAGCGCCCTCATCTTTCTCGAAAAAACTCCCCCTACCGCAACTTTATGACCCCTAGTAGCCCTTCTAACCCCTCTTTTGACTGGTTTAACCCCTCGCCCCAGCAAGACAGCGATTTACTGGCACAAATCGGCTTTATCCCCGGGTTCAAAGAATTTCTGACCCTGCGACAGGTTCACGCCTTGGAACACGCCACCGTCTGGGTATTAAGCGAAATGGCTGCCCGTCGTCAATCGCCTTTTGACCATTCCCAAGCGGATAACGAGGCCCTAGGGGGACTCTCCACCGATAGGGGTTTTTATCTCTACGGACAGGTTAATACGAATGAACTGCAAATTGCGGCCAAACAGGCGCTCCATCGTCTCAAAAATGGCGAGGGGCAATTGGCATTACATCCGCGTTGTGGCACCAATTTATCGGTAACTTTAGCCTTAACCGCCGGCTTAGTCTTAGGAACTCATCTTCTCTTACCCAGAGGTCCGATTTCTCAGTTATTAGGCTTAGGTTTAGCCACCGCCGCCGCTTTTCAAATCGGGCCAGATGTGGGAATGTCGGCCCAAAAATACCTGACTACGGCCATTCCTTTTAACTTAACAATCGTTAACATTACACCAAAGGCAGACCTATGGGGACGTTCGGGGCATTTTGTCCAAACAGAGTGGCAAGATTTGCAATAAAACTTAAAGTAAAAACCCTTTCGGCAAACTCGCTCTGATTGTAACCTGTTAACTAAACCCTTAAAAAAAAACAACAGCTATGTCTGGAATCGAACGCGGAGCCCAAGTTAGAATCAAACGTAAAGAGTCTTACTGGTACAAAGGTGTGGGAACCGTAGCCAGTGTTGATAAAAGTGGTATCCTCTATCCCGTTATCGTCCGTTTTGATACTGTTAACTACGCCGGTTTTAGTGGCAGCGCCAGTGGACTGAATACCAATAACTTCGCTGAAAGTGAATTGGAACTCGTTAAGGCTGCCCCCGCTAAGAAATAAAGCTGAGTAAAATTCGGCCTATCATCACCGACTGACTGACGGGAATTCTCTCTTGTCGGTCGTTTTTTTATCGAAAATTTGGGTTAAAACCCCGTCCTTTTAGGACGGCTTTAAGCTACAATGGAAAAAGCGATAACCAAGCTAAAAACTGAACCTTGACAACAGATAGTAAGGGGTTTCGTTCA
>NZ_SFBY01000308.1:0-6979 GCF_007095505.1 Microcystis sp. M_QC_C_20170808_M3Col | reverse complement strand
CGAAACGAATAGGCTTTTTCCATGTCTCACATTTTAGCATATATTTGGTAAATGCGCTAGTATTTAACGGTAAAGCCGTCGTGAAACGACGGGGTTTCAGACCCAAAATTTTCGATGAGCGTTGCGTTCGTGCATTACTTCAAAACCAATGTTAGCGCGGTTGATCACATCCGCCCAAGTTGCGATCTCGCGTAGCGAGCGCGTTGCGACCGCACGTCCCAGGGAATCAATAATCGACTGGTTAAAGTTGAAACCGTTGAGGTTAAAAGCCATGCTTGAGATACCCTGGCCGATAGGGTAGATTAGGAAGACAGCAGTAGCAGCGGATACAGGTGCGGAATAAAATAACTCAGCCAATTAATTGGGTATATATGTAGCAAAGATTACTTTGCAGTATATGTTCAAGTATATTTATAGGCACTGCGATTGTGTCCCTTTTTTGGGTTTATTTATTTCAAAAATTATCTCTTTATTTGTATATTTTTAAACTTGTATAAAATTGATTTAAGTTTTGTAAAAAGTAGTTGACAAAATCCGATCGAGATCAAGGATCACCCTATCCCTAAGGTTGACAAAATATGGTAAAGTAGGCTGAGTAATAAAACTTATCACTAAACTACTATCAGTGACAAGTGCCAAATTTACCACCAGAAGGCTCAATATAACTATGTCCAAACGGTTTAAATTCGACTCCTCCGAGATGATTTATCTCACCGATAAACTGATGAATGCGGCCAGCAATCGTTACTCGATCGTCGTGCAAGTCGCTAGACGGGCCAAACGCGTCCGCTACGATACCGTAGAAAATATCGATGACCCGATGATTAAACCCGTCCAACGGGCCCTGATGGAAATGACCGACGAATTAACCGAACCGGAATTATTACGCGATTAATCCCCTAAAATTGCCTGGAACCCACCCTTACATTTCATCGGGGTTGATACCCAGTGATCTTAGTCTTTCCGCTAGTCGTTGGGCTTTTTGTTCCGCTTCCTCTTTGGCTAAACGTTCTTGCTGGGCGATCAAAAGTACTTGAGCGGCGATCGCCGCAGCTGCCCTCGCCCTTTCCTCTGCGGTTAAATAGCGATTTCCCGATTGATCATAATGATTGCCGGTTCGTCGGGATTGCAATAAATCCCCATATCTACACCAAAATACCAGTCGTCCCGCTCCATCCAAATAAATGCTAATAAACTAAGTAATAGATTGGGAATATCGTTGGTGTAACTGGTTATCCACGGGTGTTTCGTTAGAACAGGGCAATTCTTCGGCACTGGGAAGAAGGCGATTTTTATTGTAGGAAGGTTAACCATAGCGATTGTTTTGACTAGGGAAATTACCAAGTATTCGGTTGAAAGTCAGCATCATTAATAATGGCCACCGTATCCCCGGAGGGTTTAATCACAAATAGTCCTTTTTTATAAGCGTATCGATCGATCCCCTCGTTGATTTCAATTCCCGCCACCGCACCGTAAGCTCGATAGTTTTGATAATGGGGAAAAGCGATTTTAAAACGAGTCAATTTTTCAATAAATTCATCCACATCATCTTTAGATAATCTCGATTTACATTCCACCACCACGAGATCGGTATCATCGACGGCTAGGATATCAATTTCCATCGCGATGCCCTGACGCTTGACTCTAGCGCGGGGATAAACTTCCTTAATATCGATGCCTTTTTCCTGAAAAAGCCGTAAAACCGCAGGTTCTACCAATTCTTCCACAAATCGACCCCAGCGAGTGGTGAGACTATCTACCGCTTTGCTGGTTCGTTCAACCGTCCGTTTCAGTTCTGCCATCGAGCGATCGCTTTCTAGTTTAGATTCGGCGAGGAGGTTCTCTATTTCGACTCTATGGCGATCATATTCCGCCTTGGATTCGGCAGCCCTGCGATCGTATTCCGCCTTAGATTCGGCGGCACGGCGATCATATTCCGCCTTGGATTCGGCGGCACGGCGATCGAACTCCTCGGCGGAAGCGCGGAATAGCTGGTAAATATCCTCAAGGGTTACAGGTTCACTCATAACTTACATCCAAAACACCCACCATCATTTTAGCGATTCGATCGAGAAGCTCGACGAGAGCGAGAGAGCGAAATCGAGAGAAATATTAAGAATTATTGAAAACACTTGACAAATGTGCGGGGGGGGGTACGGTTCTGTTGGTTTTTCTTTTTCCTTTATGACGATTGACCGAGGAGCTTTTTTACTGTGAAACTACCCATTATCGGCATCTTATCGGGGGTTGCCCTCGCGACTCTCGGCGCCTCCGCGGCACGGGCCGTGATCGTCATTCCCCCCACTGGATTAGCACCGGGATCTGAGTATCGCTTGGTGTTTGTTACCTCCGGTACAAGAAATGCGACTTCGAGCAATATCGATATTTACAATACTTTCGTTCAGAATGCGGCGCGAAGCTCTTCTGTTCTCAATACGGCTTTGACTGCGGCGGGATTTGACCCGACTTCGATTACGTGGACGGCGATCGCTTCGACGGGCGCTGTGAATGCCCGATCCAATACTCGGACTCGGGCAACAGATACCTCCCGCCCGATCTATCGTTTGGATGGGGCGCAGGTTGCCACGTCTTATGCGGATATGTGGGAAGGATCGATCGGGGAACCGATCAATCGGACTCAAGAGGATACTGTGATAGAACGGTCCAGGGTCTGGACGGGAACGGGGGGCGGTGGTGAGACTTCTAATCCCTTGGGGGTGTTTGTGGATTTCAATCCAAGGTTTGGGCTAATTGAACGCGGGGATTTGTGGGTGTCCGCAGGAATTGCTTTGCAGTCAGCGGAGCGGTTTTACGGGATCTCGTCGGTGCTGGTGGTTCCCACTGCTCCACCGACGACCACCCCAGAACCCTCTAGCCTTCTCGGTTTTATCACCTTGGGCGGTTTGATGCTAGGAGGTGTCGCCCGGAAGACACGGAAGTAATGCCCGCTTCGGGAGAGGAGGCGAGGGTTTCCTCTCTCGAAGCGGAGGTTTTCGATACTTTATTTGGTATCATCAAGTAAGAGAAGCTTGATTTATGTTGGTACAGAAATGATGAATCAAAAAATTACTGCTATTTTCAATGGAGAAGCTTTTTATCCTACTGAAACCTTTAATCTTAAGCCGAATACTAAAGTAAAATTGACGATTGAAACTCAATTAATTGATGAAGATAAATTGCAAATAATGGCAGATGATCTGGATATTTTAGGAGAAATAGCTACCATTAATCAGGAGTTTATGGTCTCTGAAATGGACGGTTTGTAGAAAATGACTATCGCAAGAGGTGAAATTTATTTCGTTAATCTTAACCCGATTCAAGGAAAAGAGCAAGCAGGAACTAGACCAGTTTTAGTATTATCTATTGATGTTATCAATCAGTTACCCTTAGTGGTGATGGTAGTGGTGGGGACGAAAGGAGAAAATATTCGCCAAGATTATCCGACTAATGTTCGCGTTTCGACTGATGAAAGTGGGCTTCCTTTAGAAACAGTCTTTCTTGGTTTTCAAATTCGTTCAATTGATAAAAATCGCTTCCCCTCCGCACCAGTTGGGAAACTATCCGAAGAAAAAATGCAAGAAATTGAAACGGCAGTCCGATATTGCCTAGGATTGTAAGGAGATTTTATATTTTTGGTACGGCGTTTATCGAAAAAATCGGGTCTAAAACCTCGCCTTAAGGCGAAAAGTTTTTGGAGCGGGGCATAAATCCCCGTTACAAAAACGGCCTCGGAGCCCCCTGCCTCGGAGCCCCCTGCCTTCGTTAATGCAGGAAAGGTTAACCATAGCTCCTGCAAGCGTGGTGTTTGATTGATGCCAATTCTAGCAGATAGCCTCGAGGCGCTTTGACCAAGGCAGTCCCGGCATCGATAACCACAGCGCTCAACTTCCGCGAGAATGCTAATATAAAAAAGCTATTGGCTAATTTTTTCCTATTTTAACTTGCAATATGCTCCCGTCTAATCTCGATCGCATCGTCGAACGCCTCAAACGTCGTACCGATCCTAAGCAAAAATACGAACAATTACTAGCTTTTGCTAAAAAACTAGAACCAATACCAGAATCTGCCAAAATACCCGCTAATAAAGTTCATGGCTGTGTATCCCAAGTTTATATCACTGCCGATCTCGAAAATGGCCAGGTTTGGTACAAAGGGGATTCCGACGCACAATTAGTCAAGGGTTTAGTTGCTTTGTTAATCGAGGGGTTAAATGGACTGACTCCCACAGAAATCCTGCAAGTTACCCCGGATTTTATCGAACAAACCGGTTTAAAAGTCAGTCTTACCCCTTCCCGCGCCAACGGATTTTATAATATTTTCCAATTAATGCAGAAAAAAGCTCTCGGTTTTCAGTTGGGAATGTCCGCTTAGATGTCTAGTTTTCCGGTTCTGGCTCCTTTGATTCGGGAATCTCGCAGTTTTGGAAACGAGTATCCACCAGCGAACGCGTACAGCCCCAATTACTCGGTATTCCCGACGGCCAACCCATCCGCAAAGCTTCCGGACAGATGGCCATCACCGTTAACTGACAGTCAATTAACTGAAAACCCTCTTTCTCACACTGTTTGAGACTGTGTTTGAGGATAGAATCATTGTTAAATTCGATGGTTTTATTGCACTGAATACAGACCAAATGATGATGGTGGTGGGGATAGGGTTGATTGAGTTCGTAGTGTTTATGACCTTCGGCCAATTCCAACTCCCGCAAAATTCCCATCCGCGACATCAGTTTAACACTGCGGTAAATTGTCGATAAACTAATTCCTTCCCCCCTTTTGTCCAGCAATTCCTGCAATTCTTCGGCACTGAGATGATTGCCTTTCGGTAAATTCTGGAAAACGTGCAGAATTTTCTCTCGCTGGGGAGTTAAGCGCCACCCCCGCGCGTTGAGTTCCGCTTTCAGGGAGGAAGCAGTGTAGGCAGACATAAGCGATCAACTCTCAATAAAAGCTATTTAATTGACAATGATAGTCGTTTCGGCGAGCCATTGGCAACAATTTTAAGTAGTTGAAAATTCTCCCCACACTCAAGTATGAAAAATTACTATGAAATCCTGCAAATTCCCCGTCATGCCAGTAATAATCAGATAAAAGCCGCTTTTCGTCGTCTGGCCCGGCAATATCACCCCGATTATAATCCCGATGATCCGGAGGCAGTGACAAAATTTCGGGAAATTGAACAAGCTTATCGGGTTTTGAGCGATAAAGAGAAAAGAAAAGAGTATGATCGCAGTTTATCCCCGGAAATGCCCACTTTTCACCGCAGTGCCGAGGATTTTTATCAACAGGGATGGCACTACGCTCAAGAGAGAAATTATCAACTAGCGATCGCATTTTACCAGCAAGCGATCGCAATTAATCCGCAATTTTGGCAGGCCTATCTGCAACGGGCGGAAGTTTACTACCATAATCAGCAGGATCGGCAAGTTTTAAGCGATTGTCGGCAAGTTTTGCAGTTAAAACCCGATTGTTCCCAAGCTTACTATTACCTCGGTTTATCCCGTCAACGACTCGGTTACACCCAATCTTCCCTAGAAGCTTATGGAAAAGCAATCGCCATTGATCAAAATAATCCCCAATTCTATTATCAAAGAGGATTGGCTCTCGAGGAACTCTCGGAACTGCCAGCAGCACGAAAAGATTTTCAAATAGCGGCCAAAAAATTTAAGCAACAGGGAAATTTTCGCCGCTATCATGCCATTGCCAATAAATTAAGAGACCCTCAGAAAAGTTATCGACAACGGCAATCGATCAAGTGGTCAAAAACTCTTTTTATTGTTTTTAATTTGCTGAAAATCTCTTGCTCATCTTTGCTCAAACCCAAGACCGGTCTAGCAGAGTCTTTTTTAAAGCTTAACCGTAATCAGGCTTTGGCTACGGGTGTATTGGCAGCAATCATCAGCAGTTTTTTCATCGCTTTTACTTGGCAAAACTGGACAGTTAAATCTGATTTTTTGCTGTTATTAGGCTGGGCAGTATTTCCTTTTATTATTCTGACTTTATCTAGTTGGTTAGGCAGAAAATTAAGTAATAAATATGGCAGTCTCACCGGCGATATATTTTTAGGTGGCTTGATAATTTTGCCCTTTTCCCTCGTCATTTTGCTCACTTCCTATTTATCCATAAATGGCGATATTGTCGGCGCAATTATCGGTGTAACCGGCGGTTATCTAACCGGAATGCTCTACTATAGTTATCGCCATTTATCCAACATTCCTTGGCCGATCTCTTTACTTTTAGTCCCTTTTGTGCTAGGGTTTCTTACTGTCAACATCTGGGGAGTTTATTATTATCTCTAAATCTTCCGGGGTATTACAGTTAAATAAAATCTCGGAATTATCGATGATTAATTCCTCCACCACGGAGACATTTAACCATTTTTGAAAAGAAGTTCCCCCTTGCTGAATATAACTCTGCAAAGATTCTAAACAACGACGATGATAGAAACCACAGAGAGGCTCCCAACGAGAGCCGCACCGGGGAACCAAAGCGATGGCATTTTCTGGTACAGTGGCTAAGAATCTTGACCATTCTTGAATAATTGGGGGCGTTAGTAAAGGTAAATCGCAAGGGAGCAATAAAACCCAATCGGTTGATACAAAAGTTAATCCCAAGGCAAAGGCCAATAAAGGCCCCCTAGTGGGGAGATGTTCCCTAATTATCCGGCAGCATTGGGGAATGATAAGTTCATAACGTTCCGGCCAAGGCGTAATCACAGACACTTGTACGGCACAATCTTGGGCAATTAAACAGATATTTTCCAGAAAAGAGACACCCTGAAAAGATAACAAAGCTTTATCTCGTCCCATCCTGGAACTTTGACCACCAGCCAGAATTAACGCCGTTAAAGCGGGAAAATCACTCATCGAAAATTTTGGGTCTGAAACCCCGTCGTTTCACGACGGCTTTACCGTTAAATACTAGCGCATTTACCAAATATATGCTAAAATGTGAGACATGGAAAAAGCCTATTCGTTTCG
>NZ_SFBY01000307.1:0-4643 GCF_007095505.1 Microcystis sp. M_QC_C_20170808_M3Col | reverse complement strand
CATTTTACGCAGGGGGTACTTAGACAAAATCAGTATAGCACAATAAAAGTTAAGTTAACAAGCTATAGTTTAAAAAGCCGTCCTAAAAGGACGGGGCTTTAACCCAAAATTTCGGTAAAAAATCCTCTCCCAGTTAGTTTTTTAGCGGCTGCATCCCATGTTTGTAAATCTACTAAGTTGGGATTTTTAAAGGCAAACTCTCTCTTCCCACTTGCCACTTTCCTATACCTTTTAAACAGGATTGAGTATCAGAAACCCTATTGGGTATTTGCGATCGCATCTAGAGCCAAATTCAGTTTCAGCAGGTTAACCCCCGGTTCGCCGAAAATGCCGAGAAAGCGATCATCGGTGTTTTTGGTAACGAGGATCTCCACTTGATTTGGCGGTAATCCCCGCACCCGCGCCACCCGCTCGATCTGCGCTCTGGCAGCCTCTGGGGTGATATGGGGATCGAGACTGGAGCCGGAGGTATATACCAGATCCGCGGTGGGTTTAATTCCCGCTTTCTCTAATCGGGGAATCTCCCCCTCCATAGCTTTTGCCGGATCGGGATCGGGTTTTCCTTTAATTCGATCGATCAACACGGGGTTACTGGGAGCTAGGTTACTCGCTCCCGAAATTCCGGTTTGCAGGACTTTGTTAGGATCGTTTTTCGGATCGGCCGTACTGTAGGCGGTGGTACTTGGACGACTATTGAAATAGCGATCGCTGGTGAAAGGTTGCCCAATTAGAGCCGAACCCACCACTTGACCTTGATTATTGGTGATCAAACTCCCGTTCGCTTGCCAGGGAAAAAGAATTTGACCGATGGCGATCATCGAGAAAGGATAGATCAGCGCAGTGATCACCCAGAGAACTAGGGTAGAACGGATGGCTTTAGCTGCCTCGCGTGCAAAACTCATAATTAAAACCTCTCTGGTATAAAGATGACCAAGAACAGATAGATAAATAAAGCAAAGGCGACTAATCCTAAAAGGGTTAACGCGGAAGCTTGCGTCCTATCGATAGTGCTTCCCGTAGAAGCTTGAACGATGGAGGAGAAAAGAATTGTCAGACAGAAATTTAAGAAAATATACCAGAAAAATCGGTATTTTATAGGTGATGCTTTCATAAGAATTAGAGGTTTTTGGAGATTTGTTTTTGCCAGTAAATCAAGAAAATAGCTGTAGTTGTCGATAGGTTGTCTTGTTCCCCTTTTTCAATTCATAGTTAAGAATACATTGGCCCACATATCTGGACAAATTAACAGGAACAGCATTGCCAATCATTTGTTCTAGATTAGATTTTGTTCCTGTAAAAATAAAGTCTTTAGGAAAAGTTTGAATATAGCTTCGCTCGCTCGTTGTTAGCGGTCTTAGTTTTTCCTTGAGATGACAAGCATCACCGGGATGTTGTCGATAGGTTTTGGGAACTGGTCGATTTACTCCTCGAATAGTAGGGCTAGGTTCATAAATACTGAATATCGCCCTTCTTTGATAGCTTCTAGGATGTCTATAATAGTATTCTATGTCTAATTCTTTGCCCATATAGTCAAATACAGTCAGAGGTTGAATTGATAGATTTTCATTGATTTCATCGATTAAAAAATCATCTTCTTCGTTCATTTTACCGATCAGAAAATATCTTTTTCTAGTTTGAGGAACTCCGCAGTAACAAGAATTAATAACTTTTCCAGTTAAACCATAACCATGTTTTTTTAAAATTTGTTTTGCTTGAGTGAGTATTTTACTTTTCTCAATTCTATCCACATTTTCCATAACAAACCATTGCGGACTTACTCTAGTGACAATTTCAGCGAATGTGAGCGTTAGATTCGCTCGTCCTAAACCCTCGTCTCTCCTACCCGCACTGGAAAAGTCTTGACAGGGAGGACTGCCGACAATAATCTCAGGATTATATTGAGCAAATATTTCTTGGCTAGATTCTCTAGATAAATCGACATTAAATATCGGATGACTAAAGTTATTTCTATAGACATCTATAGCAGGTATCCAGTTATCAAATGCGGCCACAATAGTAAACCCCGCTTTCTGGAAACCTAAAGATAAACCACCACAACCAGCGAATAAATCGATTGTGATCATTTTGCTCCCTCCTCTAAATTGACTCTCGAAAGCGTAAAATAAATTATCGGAATCGGGAGCTAAACCGTATAACTCTTGTGTACTTAACTCCGCAGGTTGAATTTTTAAATTTTCATCGAGTTTCAGATATACATTTTTCAGTCCTTTCCAATCTAAGTAAGCGCACAAAGAAGCTGGAAATGAGGAATTAAATTGATTTTTACCCCATGTTTCTTTTTGGTTAAAATCCCGATTCGAGTGCTTCAATCCGAATAAACTAGGCTTAAATATTGCAGATTTTGCCATTACCTCAACCCGATCGCTGAAATTATCTCATCAATAATCTTAATAGCAATAAACGGCGCAATCATGCCTCCCACCCCGTAGATAAGGATATTGCGCCGCAATAGTTGGTCGGCAGTAAGGGGGCGAAATTGAACGCCTTGAAGTGCCAGAGGAATCAAAACAGGGATAATCAGGGCATTGTAGATCAGGGCCGAGACGATCGCCGATTGAGCGCTTTTCAAACCCATGATATTTAAAGCACCGATCCCAGCAGCGGCGAAAATCGTCGGGATAATAGCGAAATACTTAGCGATATCGTTAGCTACCGAAAACGTGGTCAGGGCGCCGCGGGTAATTAATAACTGTTTGCCGATGGTGACTAAATCGATCAGCTTGGTCGGGTCAGAATCCAGATCCACCATATTGGCCGCCTCCTTCGCCGCTTGGGTTCCGGAGTTCATCGCCACACCGACATTAGCCTGGGCTAGTGCGGGTGCGTCGTTGGTTCCGTCTCCCGTCATGGCAACTAACTTGCCCTTGGCTTGCTCGCGACGGATCACCTCGATCTTATCTTCCGGGGTGGCCTCGGCGATAAAATCATCCACCCCCGCCTCCGCCGCGATCACCGCCGCCGTGATCTGGTTGTCGCCGGTGAGCATGATCGTTCTCACACCCATGCGCCGTAATTGGTCGAAACGCTCTTTTAATCCCGGCTTCACGATGTCCTTGAGATAGATCACCCCGTAGATATCGTTACCCCGACAGACGGCGAGGGGAGTTCCCCCCAAACGGGAAACCCTTTCCTGTGCCTGATCGAGGGTCTCGGGAACGGAACCACCGCGGGAACGGACGAAACCTTTAATTGCGTCTACGGCTCCCTTACGGTATTCCTCGCCGTCCATATCGGTGCCGCTCATGCGGGTACGAGCGGAGAATTCGATTCCCTCGCCGGGTTGGCCATCGATGGGGAGGTTCGCGCCCAAATTCCGGGCTAAGGCAACGATCGAGCGTCCTTCCGGGGTTTCGTCGAAAAGGCTGGCCGCTAGACAGATGCGGGCTAATTCCTCGAGGTTATGACCGTTCACGGGGATAAATTCGTCAGCCAGTCGGTTTCCGAGGGTAATCGTTCCCGTTTTGTCGAGAAGGAGGGTATTCACGTCGCCGCAGGCTTCCACGGCGCGCCCGGAGGTGGCGATGACGTTAAACTGAGCCACACGATCCATGCCGGCGATGCCGATCGCGCTCAATAAACCGCCGATCGTCGTGGGAATGAGGGCGACGAGGAGGGAGATCAAGATGGCGATACTGGAACCGGCCCGAAAGGTATCCGCAACCGCCGGCCCGAGACTCGTTTCCAGGAAACCGGCGATATAGTTCCCGATCGGCGGAATCGTGGCGACGACAATTAAAAAGACTTGGGTTAACACGGCCAGAAGTACCGTCAGCGCGATCTCGTTGGGGGTTTTCGTGCGCTCGGCCCCTTCCACAAGGGAGATCATGCGATCGATAAAACCCCGGCCGGGATCTTGAGCGATCCGCACCGTCAACTCGTCCGAGAGAAGCCTGGTGCCGCCGGTGACGGAACTGGCGATGTCGGTTCCGGGTTGTTTGAGGACGGGGGCCGATTCTCCGGTGATCGCCGATTCATCCACCGAACCGATTCCCTCGATCACTTCCCCGTCGGCGGGAATCACGTCCCCGGCCACCAGTTTTACCCGATCGCCCCGACCCAAGGCCGTGGAACTGACCGACTCGATCGAGCCGTCGGCAAGGATTTTCCGGGCCATCGTGTCGCTGCGGGTCGAGCGCAGGGCATCGGCCTGGGCTTTTCCCCGTCCCTCGGCGACCGCCTCGGCGAAGTTGGCGAACAGCACCGTGAAGAAGAGGATGAGGGTGATGATGCCGTTAAGTAGCCGTTGTTGTCCCCTATCCCCGGCGATCGTGCCGAATAGATGCGGGTCGATCGTGACCAGGGTCGTGACGATCGTTCCTAACCAGACCACGAACAGGACCGGGTTACCCACGGCGATGCGCGGGTCGAGTTTGAGGAAGGACTGCTGGATCGCGCGTTGATAGAGACCTGTCCGGTTTACCTTGGGGGTGTGGCGGCGGTCGTCCCGGCGACCTCTCGGCACTCGCAAAGGGCGAGAGGATTTAGAATTTCCTTTGTTCGTTCTCATCGAAAATTTTGGGTCTGAAACCCCGTCGTTCTACGACGGCTTTACCGTTAAATACTATAGCAAAGACCAAGGTGCTTAGGACAATCCATCGCTGAAACCCTGTTCAGATAAGAGT
>NZ_SFBY01000306.1:0-4696 GCF_007095505.1 Microcystis sp. M_QC_C_20170808_M3Col | reverse complement strand
CATTTTACGCAGGGGGTACTTAGATAAAATCAGTATAGCACAATAAAAGTTAAGTTAACAAGCTATAGTTTAAAAAGCCGTCCTAAAAGGACGGGGCTTTAACCCAAAATTTCGGTAAGGGATTTTCCGGTACATCATCTACCCCCAAGATGCGATCGCTTAAGGGCATTTTTAATTTTAACTGGCAACAATACCAAATCCGTTTTTAATAGTGTGATTAACTGCCAAGTATGGATTGTTTCTCCCTGCTCCGACGATCCTCAGTCCCCAATCCCCAGCCTGCCTGCAACTAAAGTAGGGAAAGAGCTATGCTCCCCCCCTTTTTTGATAATTTATTCAAGACGATTGTAGATGCACAGCAATCGAGGCTGAAATTACATTAAGCCTAATTGAGCAAGGATGCCTTTGTGGGTTAAGTATTCCGTAGCTACGCCAATAACGAAACCGAGCATGGCTAAACGACCATTCCAGTTTTCAGCGAAAGCGGTGAAGCCGAGTTTGTTTTCTTGCTTATCCATGGTGAATTGCCTTCCTATAATAAAATTGCGTTTGATTCAAGTGCTTGATATTAAATGTAACATAACTTCCCAAACTATGCAACATTTATTTACATAAATTTTATTAATGTTGACCATAAACTTTTATGGGGGCAGGGTCAAGGGTGGGCAATGGCGGCCGAAAATCAAGCCTGATCTTAGTTCTAGGGCTAAATAACGGTTTTCCCATCCCTGACCGAAAAAGATTACAATCAAGCGAAAGGTCAAGAATCGATCGCCATCGAGCGAGGAGTGAATATGCGCGCCTTACTGATTTATCCCGTTTTTCCGCCGACTTTCTGGTCTTATAACAAAATTCTGGAATTAGTCGATCGCAAAGTCTTACTTCCTCCCCTTGGTATGGTGACGGTGGCGGCAATTTTACCGCAGGAATGGGAATTTAAACTGGTCGATCGCAATATTCGGGCGGTGACAGAAGCAGAATGGGACTGGGCCGAAATAGTCATTCTTTCCGGCATGATTGTCCAACGTCAAGATTTAATCGAGCAAATTCACGAAGCCAAGCAACGGGGTAAACTGGTGGCCGTGGGTGGTCCCTATCCCACTTCTATCCCCCACGAAGTGGCCGAGGCCGATTTTCTGATTCTCGATGAGGGAGAAATCACCATCCCGATGTTTGTGGAAGCATTGGCAAAAGGAGAAACCAAAGGTGTTTTCCGCACCACAGAAAAACCCGATGTGACAATTACCCCGATCCCACGCTACGATCTGCTCGATTTTGAAGCTTATGATTCCATGTCGGTACAATTCTCGCGCGGATGTCCCTTCCAGTGCGAATTTTGCGATATTATCGTTCTCTACGGTCGTAAACCCCGCACCAAAACCCCCGCACAATTATTAAAAGAATTAGATTATCTCTACGAGTTAGGTTGGCGCCGGGGCGTGTTCATGGTGGATGATAATTTTATTGGCAACAAGCGCAACGTTAAATTACTCCTCAAAGAATTAAAGGTTTGGCAAGAAGAACACCAGTATCCTTTCCGGTTTAACACGGAAGCATCGGTGGATTTGGCCGCGGATCTCGAATTAATGGAAATGATGGTTGATTGTTATTTTGATGCGGTCTTTTTAGGTATTGAAACCCCCGACGAAGAAAGTTTACAATTAACCAAAAAATTCCAAAATACCCGTAGTTCGTTAACCGAGACGGTAGAAAAGATTATTAAAGCTGGATTGCGCCCTATGGCGGGATTTATCATCGGTTTTGATGGCGAGAAAAAAGGTGCGGCCGATCGCATTATTAATTTTGTCGAAGAAGCGGCCATTCCCACGGCTCTATTCGGAATGTTACAAGCTTTACCCAATACCGCCCTATGGACTCGCTTGGAAAAAGAAGGACGACTACGATTAACGGGGAAACAGGACATTAACCAAAGTACCCTAATGAATTTCGTTCCCACCCGGCCGATCGAAGATATTGCCACAGAATATATTGAAGCCTTCTGGAAATTGTACGATCCGGAGGTATTTCTCGATCGCACCTATCGCTGTTTCCTGAAATTAGGGGCACCTAAAGCTAAACCTGCCTTTAAACTGCCTCGCCGGGCTGATATCTATGCCCTAGCGGTAATTATCTGGCGACAGGGCTTTAAACGTTCCACTCGCTGGAAATTCTGGCAGAATTTATTCGGTATTTTGCGCCATAATCCCGCCAATGCCGAACACTATATCACTGTCTGCGCCCACAACGAGCATTTCCTGGAATACCGTCAGATTGTCCGGGATGAAATTATGGCACAATTAGCCGAATTTCAACGACAAGAGGCATTAACAGCAGAAAAAACAGCCATAGCGGCCTAATTATTCCGAGGATGGGTAAATAAACCCATCCTTAATATTTTCTGTCCTGATGGTGGACGATCGATAAATCAATCAGTAGTCGTGCAAAATTAATTTCTTGGTTAGGATAGGCACTCATGCAAAAGGCACTCATGCAAAAGCTTTATCGAAATGTGTAATTAATTTTGCTTAAGTCCTTAATATTCCTATTTTCCGGTTAAAAATTCCCTCAATCTCTGCCAAAGCAATTCAGTATAAATTCTTAATTTTCTAGATATAATTACATTTTTTCCCTAAAATGTTAGCTGGAATACTGAATAAATCGAGAAAATCTGGATAAAGCCAGTATTTTTAGCGCCTTAACCCTATCAATCAAGCTAAAATCAATGATTACTCGTCAAGAACTTAAGAAACTACAATCCCTAACTCAAATACCCGCCCTTTCCATTCTCTTACCCACCCATCGCACCTCACCGGATAACAAACAAGACCCTATTCTCGTTAAAAATTTGGTCGATGAAGCAAAGCGCCGATTATCGGAAGAATTCTCTAAACGTGAAATCGAACCTTTGTTCGATCGCCTCGATAGTCTAGTGGCTGAAATAGATTATCCTTATACTCTAGATGGATTAGCTCTCTATATTGGTCCGGATATTGCCAAGCTTTATAACTTGCCTTTTTCTGTCCAGGCAAGAGTTGTCATCGATAAAACCTTTGCCACACGGGATTTAGTTTATGGATTACATCGAGAACAACCCTATTGGCTGTTACTATTAAGTCAGGGTTCTACTCGTTTAATCTCAGCTACAGGAGAAACTCTCGAAGAAATTTGCGATCAAAATTTTCCCTTAGAAATGACCGGACCGGGGGCCACCGCACCACTGCCCTTTGATGCCGATACCAGTTATCTAGATGATAGAATCCGGCGATTTTTCCAACAGGTAGATAAAGCTCTGGGTGAATACATTGATGATTCTTCCCCTTTGATTGTGGGTGGAGTGGTTCGTCAAATTTCCTTCTTTCAAGAAGTTTCACAGTACACATCAGCAATTGTTGGCACTTTAACCGGCAATTTTGATAAAACCTCACTGCCAGAATTAATTCCGCAAGTATTGCCGATTATGCATTCAGTGCGTCAGACTCAAAAAACTGAAGCCCTGCAAGCTTTGGATGCGGCAGTCAGCGCTCAAAAAGTTATCTCTACCCTGGGAGAAGTGTGGCGTTTAGCGCAGGAAGGTCGAGGACAATTGTTATTAGTGGAGAAAAATTACCATGTACCCGCAGTTTTAAGCGAAAACGGTGATTTGATACTGGTGGAAAACGTCGGTGGTACGGAGGTAATCGATGATGCAGTGGATGAAATTATCGAAGCGGTATTGGCCAAGGGAGGACGTGTAGCTTTAGTCGATGAAGATTCCTTGAACGATTACCAAAAAATTGCCTTAATTTTGCGTTATTAGAGCTAAGGCGCTGTTTCACAAGCGCCAATACTAACCCATTGACTAGAACCATCAGACCAGTATTCTTTTTTCCAGATGGGGGCATTATGCTTGAGAGTATCAATAGCATAACGACAGGCTGCGAAAGCTTCCCCCCGATGGGGACAACCCACCGCTACTAGGACGCTAATTTCGCCGATTTGTAGCTTACCGGTGCGATGGTGAATGACAACTCGATTGGTATCGGGCCAGGTTTGCCGAATTTGCCCGGCAATTTGCCGGAAAACCTCGATTGCCATGGGTTCGTAGGCCTGATAATCAAGATAAATAACCGGTTTACCGTCGGTTTGCTCCCGTACCGTACCACTCATTAGTACAATAGCACCATTAGCCCCATCATCGGCTAATTGATATACTTCCTGCAAAGATAAGGGAGCAAAACTGATGCGAAAACTATCTTGAGTCATGGATGAGGCGATCGGGGAGTGGGGAGAAGGGTGTAGGGAGTGGGGTGTAGGGTGTGGGAATTAGGAATTATGAATTAGGAAGTGGGGGGAATAAATAAAATAATCTCCTGACTACTGCCTTCCTTAACAACATAGCTATCGCTTTTTTGGAGTCAAGAGATGTTTCTATTTTTTCATCGAAAAACTGGGTCTGAAACCCCGCCCTTTAGCGATAGCGGAGGGCGGCTTTATATGAATTAGTGAGAAACAATTAAACCGTTAGAACGACGAATTAACTGAATCTTGCTAACGGCTATCTGTCCCAATCGTTGACCATTGGTATCGCTTACAGATAACTGTTTTTCGGTATCTCCACTAACATAACCAATTCCTTTGGGAGAAGAAACTAAATCTCCTTTACGGAACCCATGTCTTGTGGTAGAGCCACCATATTTACGTCGTTTACCACCTTTAG
>NZ_SFBY01000305.1:0-22644 GCF_007095505.1 Microcystis sp. M_QC_C_20170808_M3Col | reverse complement strand
GAGAATGGGTTGTTAGTCAACTAGCTAAAAAT
This sequence comes from Microcystis sp. M_QC_C_20170808_M3Col, assembly GCF_007095505.1. Taxonomy (NCBI): domain Bacteria; kingdom Bacillati; phylum Cyanobacteriota; class Cyanophyceae; order Chroococcales; family Microcystaceae; genus Microcystis; species Microcystis sp. M_QC_C_20170808_M3Col. The sequence continues at coordinate 22,612 of NZ_SFBY01000305.1, read as the reverse complement.
AATTAACTAGGGTTTGCTGAAAAAGTTTGTTGGTGGGGTTAGGAGACAGGAGACTCCGAGACAGGAGAATTAAGAATGAGTAATAATTAATTAAATGGTTTATTTAGAGATTTTCTGCCAGTTAATCTGGCTCTCCCCTACTGGTGGTCATAAGAAAAAGTTATGAAAAAGTCAGAGATCCAAATTTTCCTAGCTCACGCTAGTGAGGACAAACCAGCAGTTTTGGCACTGCATGAGCGCCTTAAGCAAGCGGGATATAAACCTTGGTTGGATAAAAAAGACCTGATTCCGGGCCAGAACTGGCGTTCAGTCATCCCCAAGGCGATCGCAGATAGTCAACTGTTCATCGCTTGTCTCTCCCAACGCTCGATTGCTAAACAAGGATTCGTGCAGCGGGAATTTAAAATGGCCCTCAATCAATATGCTGACAGACCGCCGAATTCAATCTACCTCATTCCGCTGAGATTGGATGAATGCGATATCCCCGACCTGCGACAGGAGGAGTATGGCTTGAACCTGCGAGACCTCCACTGGCTTGATTATTGGGAAGAAGACGGATTTGAGCAACTAGAAAGAGCAATTACCCATCAGTTCAATCCTGAACCGGAAGAGCCAAAAAAACCCGTAATCGTCACTCCACCGTTATCAGTATTTAACTTTGAGATCGTGGGAGTAAATGCGAAGGGTGAGCAAATCAAAAAAGAGTCGAAACAGTCCCAATATTTCAGGGAAGATTTGGGCAACGGCATCACCTTAGAAATGGTCGCCATTCCGGAGGGAACATTCACGATGGGAACGGAAGATGAGGAAATCGAAAGACTGGTTAAAAAATTGCGTTGGGAAGGATTTAGAAGGGAAAGACCACAACATGAAGTAACGATTAAACCCTTCGACCTGGGTAAATATCCTATCACCCAGGCCCAGTGGAAAGCAATCGCCGACCGCCAGGATTTAAAAGTTGAAAAAGACCTTAACCACAACCCAGCCAGTTCCAAAGACCGTTCCGATAGCGATCGCCGTCCCGTGGAAAAAGTCAACTGGTACGATGCCGTCGAGTTCTGCGCGAGATTATCTAAACTAACGGGAGGGGAATACCGACTTCCCAGTGAGGCGGAATGGGAGTACGCCTGTCGTGCTGGAACCACCACCCCATTTTACTTTGGGGAAACCATTACGGGGGAATTGGCCAACTACTGTGCCAGCAATACCTACGCAGAACAAGCGAAGGGAGAGTATCGACCAGATACGACTCCCGTGGGACAATTTCCCCCAAACGCTTTCGGACTCTACGATATGCACGGCAATGTCTGGGAGTGGTGTGCCGATACTTGGCACGATAACTATAAGGATGCGCCGACGGATGGCAGTGTCTGGATAAAAAATGGTGATGATAATCGTTCTCCTCTGCGGGGCGGTTCTTGGTTAAACAACCCGAATTTCTGCGGTTCCGCTTACCGCGTCAACTACGATTGGCACTTCCTCTTCAACAACGGTTTTCGGGTGGTGTGCGGTGCTGGGAGGACTTTGTAGCAGAAAAGAATTTAACTTAGTGTCAACAGACTTGCAAAAATTAGGTGGGCAATGCCCACCCTAATCTTAGGATGGCGGTTTGTAGGTAGAAGCAACGGATAATTCCTTTAATTGCTTCGCTGCCACTGTTGAAGGTGCAGAAGTGAGTAAACAACTAGCTTGCTGGGTTTTCGGGAAAGCAATCACATCGCGAATCGATTCTTCCCCGGCTAACAACATCACCAAGCGATCTAAACCGTAGGCGATACCACCGTGGGGAGGGGTTCCGTATTCAAAAGCTTCTAACAAAAAGCCGAATTTATTATAGGCTTCCTCTCGGGATAGACCGATAGTAGCGAAGACTTTTTCCTGTACTTCCCGTTGATAGATCCGCAAACTGCCGCCACCGATTTCAATACCATTAAAAATCATATCGTAGGCTAGGGCGCGAGCGTGGGCTAGATCGTCTAAATCTTCGGGATTAGGGGCAGTAAAGGGGTGATGCAATGCTTCCAGGCGTTTTTCCTCGGTGTTGTATTCAAACATCGGGAAATCCGTCACCCAGAGGAGGTTGATTTTCTCAGGATCAATTAATCCCAATTGTTCTCCTAAAACTAAGCGTAGGCGGGATAGGGATTTATTGACTGTATCGGTATCTCCTGCCCCAAATAACAACAGATGCCCCGGTTTTGCGCCAGTCTTCTCGATTAAAGCCTGTTTTTGTGCCTCTGTCAGGTTATCTTTAATAGCACCAATGGTATCAAAATCGTAGTCTTCGCGCACGCGAATGTAGGCAATTCCCTTCGCACCCGCGTCGGTGGCTTCTTTGAATAAATCCCCACCCGGTTTGATTCTGACGTTAGAAATCGCCTCGTTACCGTTGGGAATCGGTAAAACTTTCACCGTCCCACCACTAGCGATCGCACCTGAAAACACCTTAAATCCCGAATCGGCAAAAATCTCCGCCACATTGACCAATTCCAAGCCAAAACGGGTATCGGGGCGATCGATCCCATAGCGATCCATAGCCTCAGCATAGGTTAAACGGGGCAGGGGTAGGCTTATATCGATATTTTTGACTTTTTTGAAGATATGAGCTATTAAAGCCTCATTCAGGGCTAAAATCTCAGGTAAAGAGAGAAAACTCATCTCCATGTCCAACTGAGTAAATTCCGGTTGACGATCAGCGCGCAGATCTTCATCGCGGAAACAGCGGGCGATTTGATAGTAGCGATCCATTCCCGACACCATTAATAATTGCTTAAATAGTTGCGGTGATTGGGGTAAAGCGTACCATTGGCCCGGGTTGACACGGGAAGGAACTAGATAATCCCGCGCCCCTTCGGGAGTCGATCGAGTTAAAATTGGCGTTTCCACTTCGATAAAATGCTGTTCATCTTCGAGAAAACGGCGCATTTCCTTGACAACTTGGTGACGTAGTTGTAAATTCTGACTCATACGCTCCCGGCGTAGGTCTAGATAGCGGTATCGCAAGCGCACATCTTCTCGTACCGATTCACTTTCGGAACTAGAGACGACAAAAGGCAGTTGTTTAGTAACCCCGTTGAGAATCTCGATGCTAGTGGCGTAAATTTCGATTTCTCCGGTGGCAATGCGCGGGTTAAGGGATTCGGTAGGCCTTTGACTGACTGTTCCCGTCACCTTGATGACATACTCGTTTCTGACGGTTTCAGCGATGGGGTAGGAAGCGGGGGTTCGTTGGGGATCACTGACGATCTGGACAATACCACTGCGATCCCGCAGATCGATAAAAATAACGCCACCGTGATCGCGACGACGATCGACCCAACCGAAGAGGGTGACACTTTTTTCAATTTCGATCGCGCTAAGGTCGCCACAGTAGTGAGTTCGCATAGTCTAACTAGAGAATTACTTATATTACGAATGTAGTATAGAAAGGATGTGGCCAGAAAAAAATCAGACGGCCTTGCTCATTATGCCGGTATTTTGTCGCTCTTGTCCTTTTGTTTAGGGTATTTTTATGGTCTCCTCGTCCTCAGCTATCAGCTTTTCGCCGATCGGCTATAATCAACAAGGCTCCTCTAGCAGTTAGCGATTTTGAACGATTAAAATCATGAATTCCTTAGAAAAAAAAATGGTGGAACTGTTAAGAGAACTCAGGGAAGATCACCATGTTTCAGGGGTAAAGGCGGAATTCGAGACGGAAGGAACCCGACTGACGGAAGCGATGCGGTTGAAAGAAATTAGTCTGAAAGCGGGGGTAGATTTTAATCTGAAAATCGCCGGTTGCGAAGCGATCAGAGATATATTTGATGCGGTTAATTTAGGAGTCGATCGCTTGATTGCTCCCATGGTAGAAACAGCCTACGCTTTACAAAAATATCTGCGGGCAGCTAGGAGGGTTTTAGCTGATCAAGGGGTGGAAGATGTGGAGTTATTAGTTAATATCGAAACGATTACTGCCTGTGAGAATTTTCAGGAAATGTTGGCGATTCCAGAGATAAAATCTCTCCATGGTATCGTCATCGGACGGATGGATTTAGCCTGTTCTTTGGGATTAACTCGCCAGGATGTGAATAGCGAGCAAGTTTTGGCTCTGGCTTTACCTTTGGCAAAAAAAGCTAAGGCTGCCGGTTTGACTGTTGCCATTGGGGGTGGGGTGTCACTGCATTCTTTACCGTTTTTCAAAATGTTCTGCCAAGAACATTTTGACTGCTTCGAGACGCGCAAAGTTATCTTTGATTGTCCCCAAGCTTTGGATAATTTCAGTTTAGCTTTGCCCAAGGCGATCGAGTTTGAATTACTCTGGCTAGAGAATAAAAAAAATTATTATGGTGCTATTGTTCGTGAAGATGCCCAGCGTTTAGAAATCTTGCATAATTTACTTTTTGGTTAAAGATATTGGACTGATTATGAATAAATTCTCTTAATTATTTTACAATGGTAACTAGGAAGCAATTTAACCCACTTTTGTGGTTTCTTTTTCTGAGGATTTAGATGATGCAGAAATCTTACCAACAGTTTCGACAAGGCCAGAGTCTCTAAAGCACGAACTTCTGCACTATGCCAAGTATCTCATAGAAAACCACTCAAAGGAATATATGGAATGAATGGCTTTCTGTCACCATAAACTCCTTTGATAATAGAAAATACCTCAAGAGCGGAGAAATCAATCAATGTTTGCCACAATAGAAGATAAACAATCCCTTTCCCTCGAAGCATTTCTTGCTCTTCCAGAAACTAAGCCTGCTAGGGAATATTATCAGGGAATTGTCACTCAAAAACCTATAGCCAAAGCCAAACACAGCATCTGACAATTTGAGTTAGCCTCTGCCATTAATCAACAGACTAAACCTCAAAAATTAGCTTATGCTCTACCTGAATTACGTTGTACTTTTCCAGAACGTTCAATTGTGCCAGATATTGCGGTGATTCGTTGGCAGAATTTGCCAAGAGATCTAGATGGAGAAATGGCTGATCAATTTTTACGTTATCCCGATTGGATTATTGAAATTATGTCTCCCGAACAATCTGTTACCTTAGGGATGGAAAAGATTATTTTCTGTTTACAACAAGCAACAGAATTAGTTTGGTTGATTGATCCTTCAGCAAAGTCAGTCACAGTTTTTCAAACAGGATTACCGAAAGTACATATTGCAACCGCAGGAAATAATCAGCCTTTAGCGGTGATTAAAGGATTAGAAAGTTGGCTAATATCAGCAGTGGATATTTTTGCTTGGCTAAAGGTTTAATTTGTTCTATCAGCATCTTCAGTCTTAACCAGTAATTTAGCTTAGTTAACAGCTTACCTGGAGACTTTTCTCGCAGCATATCTGGTACATTTTGTCAAAAAAACTTTTTCGTTTTAACATAAGTACACATATTTTTGGCAAAAGATCTTTTTCGACAAAGGATCAATTGGCAAGTTTTTCCCAGGGACGAATTAGTAATCCTAGACGTGGCAAGGGTTTCAAGGCACAAGTCCTAAAAATGCACAGAGTGAGCCAATTCTTAGATTTTAGCAGCGGGCTGTAACTATTGCAATCTCGTTGACAAATAGGAATTTTTCTCAATTATTTTTTAAGAAAAGTAAAGATGAAGGAATGTAAATTTAAATCTTCTCAAGTATATTGGGATTTTGATAAATTTTGCTTATATAAATTAGCCCTTAGCATTCAGCTTCTGAGAGTAGTTATCTTATTGGTGAAGTACAAAGTTGTCGTTTTGGCAAGTCTCCGAGCAAGGAGAAGATGCCAAATCCAGTTATAATTCATCTTGATCAGAAACGCTATATTTTTCAGTGTAATTAGTGAATTTCCTTTTTATTATCAATCTAGCTGATGGCTGACGGCTAATAGCTTTCTTTTTCCTCTGTCACCAGAGTAATACCTGTCCATTCTCCCTTCTCGTTATAAGAACGAATTAAGCGCTGTCTTTGAGTAGGAGAAAGTAACCAACCCACCTCTAAAACAAAAGGATGACCGGCAGTAATTTTCCGAGGTGTATTAGAGGAAGAACCATCGGGCAGCAGCAGGATTTGAATCGGCAGCGGACTATTTTCAAACAACAATCTTTGTCCCTCGATACGAGCGCTAGAAGTAATTTTATTATCGCCAAAAGTCAAAGTTTGCGAGAGATAATTATCCCCCTGACGCTCGATCGATACATGGGTAGAATAGGCAGCAGAATTATAAAAATCGCGTCCCGTTGTCACCGCTTGTCCTTGCCATTGACCCAGTAATTGCTCCACCGTTAACATCGGTCTTTCTGGGGAGCTAGAATCAACTAACTTTTCTCGAATTAAAGTCAAGCGATCAAACTCACAGTGTTCATTAAATAACTGGACGATTCTTAATCGTCTTTCCCCAGAGATTAACCCAAATTCTGCCCCAAATTGTGAGGAAAAACTACTAAAATATAAAGAACCTTGGCAAAAGGCCCCCGTCTGGCTAAATAGAATACCCTGATTGAGAGAACTATACTCTAAAATCAAATCTTCCGGCACTTGATCGCTGTAGAAACGGCGGACCAATTGACGCATTGAGCGATTATTATTAATGCCTTGCAAAGATACCAAAGTCGGGGTATCTTCGATCAGATCGCCTTGGGGAGACAGACGGGTAAAAGAACCTTGCCATTGACCGAGATTTTTTAGTAAACATTCCCACTGGGAGAGCATAATAATTGAAGTAATTGGGGTAAATAGGACAAAATACATGGGAACAATTCGATTAATGCACGCCAAACTCCATCGAGTGCGCGTCAGCGAGGCTAACGTCGATTATGTCGGCAGTATCACTATCGATCGAGAATTGATTGAGCGGGTCGGTATTTTGCCCCTTGAAGAAGTGGATGTGGTCAATCTTAGCAATGGTAAGCGCTTTTCCACCTACGTTTTTCCGGGCCAAACTGGGGAAATCTGCCCCAACGGTGGTGCGGCTCTGCTCTGTCAACCCGGAGATATTTTGATTATCTATGCCTACGAACAACGTCCGAGGCAAGAAGTTCTCGAAAACGGTCATTTTGCCAAAGTTCTCGTCGCTGATGCTGAAAATCGCTGTCAGCAATTTTTTGAACAGAGCCTAATTCCCCGGGGTGATGGTCGGGGAGTGGAATTTTATAGCCAAGAATGCTGATTCTTGTCCTAAATTTGTTAACTTTCCCGTCATAATGAGAATAAGTAATGTAAACTTTCTTAGAATCAGCCCCCATGCGTGTAATTCTCATGACCGGTAAAGGAGGCGTGGGTAAAACCTCCGTCGCCGCCGCTACAGGACTCCGCTGCGCCGAACTTGGCTATAAAACCCTAGTTCTCAGCACCGATCCCGCTCACTCTCTCGCTGACAGTTTCGATCTCGAATTAGGTCACGATCCTCGTTTGGTACGCCCCCATCTTTGGGGGGCAGAATTAGATGCACTAATGGAGTTAGAAGGCAACTGGGGCGCAGTAAAACGTTACATTACCCAGGTATTGCAAGCTAGGGGTTTAGATGGAGTGCAAGCGGAAGAATTAGCGATTTTACCCGGAATGGATGAGATTTTCGGCTTAGTTCGCATGAAGCGCCACTACGATGAGGGTACTTATGATGTGTTGATTATCGATTCCGCACCCACGGGTACAGCCTTACGATTGCTGAGTTTGCCAGAAGTGGGCGGTTGGTACATGAGAAGATTTTACAAACCTTTACAGGGAATGTCGATGGCATTGCGACCACTGGTAGAACCTTTATTTCGACCGATCGCCGGTTTTTCCCTACCGGACAAGGAAGTTATGGACGCTCCCTACGAGTTTTATGAGCAGATCGAGGCTTTAGAAAAGGTTTTGACCGATAATACTCAAACCTCGGTACGTTTGGTGACAAACCCCGAAAAAATGGTGATTAAGGAGTCTTTGCGCGCCCATGCCTATCTAAGTCTCTATAATGTTTCCACCGATTTGATTATTGCCAATCGGATTATTCCCGACAAAGTAACCGATCCTTTCTTTGCCCGTTGGAAAGAAAATCAACAGGTTTATAAACAGGAAATTTACGATAATTTTCATCCTTTACCGGTTAAGGAAGTTCCTCTTTACTCCGAAGAAATGTGTGGTTTACCCGCTTTGGAAAGACTGAAAGAAACTCTTTTTGCCGAGGAAGATCCGACTAAGGTTTATTACCAGGAAAACACCATTCGGGTAGTTCAACAGGAAAATAATTACAGTCTGGAATTATATTTACCCGGCATACCCAAGGAACAAATACAACTAAATAAAACTGGAGACGAGTTAAATATTCGCATTGGTAATCACCGTCGTAATTTAGTCTTGCCCCAAGCTTTAGCAGCCCTGAAACCTTCTGGAGCAAAAATGGAAGATGATTACCTGAAAATCCGTTTTAGCAACGTGGTGAAAGTGTAATTTTCCTAGATTGGGTGGGGAAGTGGGGAGGTTTTCAGTGATCAGTAAACAGTAAACAGTAATCAGTGAACTGAAAAATAACATCTGATAACTGATGGGAGCATCCCACTTTTGCAATAAGCAATTGTACTTAGATGCGAAATTCTTATATGGCAAGCCTTTTCGGGAGTTCATAGATTTTTAACGGTTCTCTAAATTGTGTGATTGGAACCAAAATCGTTATACTAAATCCGGTTATTAAAGACTGATTATTTATCACCCCTTTTGCATGAGTGCATGAGTGCATGAGTGCCTGTCTTCATAAGTAGCCTATACTCAACGGATTTAGTCTGACTATAGTATAACTTCTGCTGATCACCATAAGTGAGAGAAATTCACAAATATGAGATACACCCGATTGATAGTGAACACTCATTATATATTAATAAACATAAATAAATATGAAGTAATTTAAGTTTCAAGAAGAATGAACCCGATCTTTTTTACGATGGGGGTAAACCTAATTTTCAATTTCTCAGGTTGAAAGATGAATCCAGATTAAGCTATCTCAACGATAAGAGGACAAGCCAATGTTTGAAGATTTTACCTATATTACCGATGAGGCTTTTTTAGAGAATTATTGGTGGGAAGAACAAGTTATCTGTCCCCACTGCCAAGGCAAAGGAAGAATCCATCTAGAGACGGAGAATGAATCCGTCCCCTGTAAATTCTGTGAGGGTAAAGGCATTATTAAACGAAAACAAGAGGAAGCTAACTATTCCTAAAAATCTGTATAATTAGATACCATACATTAAAAATCTTCTTGAGTTAAAACCTCTGGCTGACATTGTTTAATTTCGCTGTTAATTCCCAGAGCCGATTCCGATTGTAGGTCTTCGATATAACCGGATTGATGGGATAAAGCTTCAGAAAAACTCTCGAAAGGACCGAAATAATAGAGACATTTCGGCTGACTGGTGGTGATCTCTACCCACCAGGGTTGAGGTGGTAAACTAGGCTTGATCGAGACAGTTTCGGGGTCAAGAGGCTTTATACTGAGAATCTTAGCCCCTTGGCGCAGGAGGCGCTGTGTTTCTTGACTCATGCGGCTTTTAGGTACTCGCAGGACTGTCCAGGAGAAGCGTTGAGGCAAAGAGCCAGAAGAACCGGAAAAAACAACTTCATAGAGAAATATTTGATTCTCTCCCTGATTATTAGCCTCTAGCATACAGAAAAGATTCTCTTTTAAGGGTAAGGGTTAAAAAAACAGACGCTACTCCTAACAGAGTAGCGCATCTTGATACGATAGCATAGAGCGGCAAAAAGTTAGGTTTTGTCCTACTCTCCCCTGACAGCATAGCTTGACGGGTTCTTTATTCAAGATGCTGTAGGGGAATATATAGCCGTTATCTTAATGGTGAGGTACAAAGTTTTCGTTTTGGGGAGTCGGTGGTCGATGCCAAATCCTGTTATACTTCATCTTTATGAGAAACACTGTCAATAGGGTTTGCGGCAAAAAGTTTTTCCTAGGGGTAGGGTGTGGGGTTTTCCCCATTTTTAGGTGGTCAATTACCTAATTTTCAGGGAAAAAGTCCCTAAATTTTCCCACCGAACAATCCAATGGCTGGCACTTTTTTATTTCAAAAAGACCAAAAGATATTATCCAACAAGGTTTTTATATTTATGCAGCAATCTCTCAATAATATTGACAACAAATAGAGTTTTTAAATAAATATGCAGCCACCAAAATTAAGCTTAGGAACCAGATTATTTTTATCCCATCTCCTCGTTATGGTGGTGGGATTGAGTAGCTTTATTATCATTGCTAAATTATCTTCTCCGCGAATGTTTGTTTTGCGTTTGGAACAGTTAGAAAGGCAGGGATTTTTTACCGTGCGATCAGCGAGAACTTTCTTGGTTAGGGGTTTTGAGACAGCTTGGGATAGTAGTGCTATTTGGTCATTCATTGCGGGAGGAAGTACGGCTGGTTATCTGAGTTTTTTGGTTTCTCAACGCATTATGAAACCGGTAAAACAAATGAAACAAATCACTAAAAATTTTGCTGAAGGGGATTTATCGGCGCGAGTTCCAGAAAGCGAAATCCCAGAATTAAATCAATTAGCCATCAGTTTTAATCAGATGGCGATTAGTTTAGCCGATGTGGAAAAACGGCGCCAGGAATTAATCGGTGATCTTACCCACGAATTACGCACCCCTTTAACTGTGGTACGGGGATATTTAGAAGAATTAGCCGATGGTGCGATCGAACCTAATCCAGAACTTTATCAGAAATTAGTGAAAGAAACCCGCAGGTTAGAACGTTTAACCCACGATCTACAGGAGCTATCGCGAGCGGAATCTGGTTATCTCTCGATTAAACTGCAACCTGTTAATTTATTAACTTTGTTAAATTCTCTCATCGAAAAATTTGCCGATCAATTATTAGAAGATGGACCGACTTTACAGTTAGATTGTCCCCCCAATTTACCATCTGTCATGGCCGATCCCGATCGCCTCGAACAAATCTTAGTTAATCTGCTCGGTAATGCCATTCGTTACACCGATAATGGTGCAATTACCCTGCAAGTGACAAGGGACAAAAATCGCCTACAAATTGCCGTTATCGATACAGGAATTGGCATCGCAGCAGAGGATTTACCCTTTATTTTCGAGCGCTTTTGGCGGGCCGATCGTTCTCGTTCCCGTTATTCTGGGGGTAGTGGTATTGGTTTAGCGATTACCCGTCGTTTAGTGGAATTACACCAAAGTCAAATCGAGGTGGAAAGTGAATTAGGTAAAGGCAGCACTTTCCGTTTTTCCCTAGCAATATCGGCCAATTGAGAGATGGGGATTTTTCAGTGAACAGTGAACAGTAAACAGTGAACTGATAACTGATAACTGATAACTGATAACTGATAACTGATTAAATGCCGTGACTTTTGCCGATAACCCAATGACGACGGAAGAAGCGAGCGAGCGAGGTTTCTTCTAAGGATAAGTAAATCGGTCTTCCGTGGGGACAGGTGCGGGGATTACGGGTATTTTGCCAATCATCGAGTAAATTCTGCATTTCTTTTAAACTTAAAGCTGTACCGTTGCGGATAGCACTCCGGCAAGCGGTAGCAACCTGAGCGGTTTGTAAATCCCCCCCTAAACTTAATTCTAGTAAAGCATCAGCCCGATCCTCGCGTTCTTTTAGTAGAACAGGAATACTACGAATTGCCCAAGAGCGATCGCCAAAACTAGCAATTTCTAATCCTAAACGTTGTAATTGTTCGATTTGTCGAGTAGTTAACTGATTTAAGATGATCGGAGTATCTAACGGCACGATTTCCCAGTTATCCTCTAAACGTTCGTACAAAACCCGCTCATGGGCAATATGTTGTTCGACTAACCATAATCCGTTAGGATGTTCGGCAACTATGTAAGTTTGGTGAATTTGGGCTACTGCCTTTAATTCCAGCCGATTTTTCGGGTATTTCTCCCCTATTGTATAGGTGCTTTTTTCTTCGGCAGCCTTGAGAATTTGACTGACGCGCTGATTTTGCGCTTTTTCGGGTATATGTTCGGGATTTAGTCCTAAAGCCTTGTCTATGGCTGAAATTATCTGTTCTTGCCAAAAAATGAGGTTATGCAGGTATATTTCCGCTTTAGCTGGGTGACGATTCCAATCGATCGAACGAGGGTTAAGATGTAGATGGAGAAAACAAACGGGATAGCGATCTTTAGGGACTGTGCGAGCGAAAGCTTCAAATATTGCCTGTTCTAACTCCGATGAGCGCACCATTCGCCCATTAACAGCAATTCTAACCCAATCTGGTTGATGGCGAGAAATGCGATCGGGCAAACCAATGACTAATTCAATTTGAGCAGATTCTGCGTCAGGAGTCGTTAAGTCAAGTTTTAGGGATGCTAAATCGTTAAAATGCAGAGATTTAACTAATTGCGGTAATATTTGACTGGCATCCTTACCCGGACTAATGCGTAACCAATCTTGATGATCTTGAAAAACCTGCCAAGTAATTTGGGGATGACAGAGAGCAAAATTATGAATTAAAGTCTGTATATCCTTTAATTGTTTGTTAATTGACGGTAAAGCTTGACGACGCACGGGAAAGTTACCAAAGAGATTCTCTACCGTGACGATAGTACCGATAGCTATAGGAATCGTTTCTAAATCATCTGGCTCGCCTTGGTGATTGTAAAGACAATAACAACCTAAATCATCGTCATGGCGACTGGCAACCCGCAGATGCGCCACCTGTGCGATACTGTGCAAAGCTTCACCACGGAATCCGAGACTGGTAATCTGCCAAAGATCGTCCCGTTGGCGGATTTTGCTGGTACTATGGGCATAGCTACACAGTTGCAAATCTTCTCTAGACATTCCCCTGCCGTTATCCGATACTTGTATTCGCCAGTTTTGGGGAGATATATCGATGCTAATCCTATCTGCCCCCGCATCAATGGCATTTTCGACTAATTCTCGCACCACAGCGCCTAAAGAGTCGATTACCTCTCCTGCGGCAATTAAATCGATTACGTCTTGGGGTAAAACTTGTATGGGCAAGGTCATCAATTAATGGTTTTAGCCAAGGGCAAACTCGGTATATTGTCGCACATGGGGCCCATGGTAAGCTAAAACGATGTCTTGTTTGGGGACTCCCCTAGCTACCAATTTATCAGCGATCGCTGCTGCCGTCCTGCTGCACTCAGATTTTATTATTAATAATATCAACGCGAATTATACAGCCATAAATGCGCGTGCTGCTGTCCCTGCAACCCAGGTAAAAGGTATAGGAGAGTAGGTGAGTGCCAAAGCACTGGAGCGGGGAAAAACAATCGATAACTTGGCAGTTAATCACACTATTAAAAACGGATTTGGTGTAAGACGGCCTAAATAAGTCGATATATGGTTCGGCTCGCTGTCTATGCCGGGGAGAAATCCCTCTGGCATTTCTCCAGTGCGGAATGTAGGCTAAAAATTGGCCCGGTCAGGAAATCTTGATGTTAAATTCGCCAAAAATTGCGCTAAGATCGGCTTAATAGAACAGGAAAGGCGATCGAGTGGGATAACCGATCCTGTGGTTTTAGAAGGTGACTGTATAATTGTTAAAGTGTCAATAGATCAATTCCAGAGGAATCATGAGCAATATCCAAGATAAAATTCAAGAAGAGCTAGAAAATGCCAGAGCCGTGTGTAGCACGGAAGGTGCCACCTCTGGTGAATGTGCCGCCGCTTGGGATGCGGTGGAAGAATTACAAGCAGAAGCAGCCCACCAACGTCAAGACCACCCCCAAAAAACCTACTTCGAAAAGTATTGTGATTCTAATCCCGATGCCGCCGAGTGTCGCGTTTATGAAGATTAATGTAGTCAGGCAGCGGTTTTTTCTCTCCTCACAGTAGAATCCTAGCTTTAGGGCGATCTTAAATATAAAAAGATCGCCCCTCGTTTTGTGGTTTGTTGGTCAAGCTTTGGCCGATTTTGGCTCCCGCACCCGAAGACAGTAAAATGTTGACAGTGTAATTATGTCTAAATAGTTTATGAATCAGCTTTGGTTTCGTCCTCTCGTTTGGATAGATTATCGTTTAGCCGTCCTATTTACGGTGATTATCCCGGCAATTTTGTTAATTTGGTCTTTATTTGCAAAAATCGAATCATTGCAGAAATTGTTGATTATCTATTGGCGAGTGGCTAGTCTTTTATTAATTACTGTATATTTAATGATTGCTTCCTGGCCGATTGGTTTTGTCACCAGTTTTTTAGCTAAGATTTTAATCCCGATTTCCCTCTGGTTTTGGGTGGATATTAACGATGAAATTAAAGATTTACCCGCCAGTCCACTTAAATTTGTCACCACTGCTTGGCGTTGGGCAGTAACGATTTATTGTCCTTTGGGCGCGATTTCTACCTTACCTTTTCTCTCCTGTGCTATGTCAGGGGAATTGCTAAATTCTCCCTATTGTCAAGTTTGGCAGGAAGCACCTTGGCAGTTTCGCGAGATTTTTCATTCAGAAGCTACCGCTAATGTTTTGGGCTTTTTTGGTTTAGTTGGTCTCTCTTTTTATACTCTCTATTTTGCCCATTTTCTTCTTATTCGCCTTGGCAAACAGGGACGTTCAGCTTTACAATAGTAGGTCTTTAGCTATCGATAATTAGCCATTTTTCTATGAATATTGGTAAACAACTCGAACAATACACCCTCAAAAATCCCCAAGAGGTTTTATTAGTGACTATTGCTGTGGATGGGGAGGAGGAAGAAATCTCTATTTTTAAAGGTTTTTCTAGTTCCCTTACCCGCAGCACCCCCTACGATCCCGATATTCCGATCATTCCTGAAACTGCTAGAGTTATTAAGATAGCTCGTCTTGCTAGTCCTTATCATCCCCTTAATCCTCGCTATATCCAAGAAAATCTTACCTTAGAGGAAATGCAATCTTTACTGATTAATTGAACCGGTAATTTTGCTTGGATAATATCAGCACCCATCTCGATGGATTTAACAGCTTTTATTGACGATCCATAAACTTTGTCTATCTAGACAAGAGGTAAATTTTGCGGCGTTTTAGTGGTAAAATTACCAAAGTACAATAATCTCTGCCAGTATTCAAGCTGTCAAAGTGGATTTCATCCTCAGCATCGATCGAGAACAATCAAAAAACTTGAGAATAATCGGAGAATCTATGCAACTTAACCCACCTAACCAAGAACTATTACAAATTGAGTATTTAGCTACCTTTACCACCAGTCACAATATAGTTAAAGATGAGGGAAAAGATGTGATTGAAGGATTAACTAAAACCCCCAAAAGCTTACCATCTAAATATTTTTATGATCGGCAAGGTTCCCAACTTTTTGAAGCAATCTGTCAATTGCCAGAATACTATCCCACTAGGACAGAAGCGGCTATTATTCAAGAATATGCCCAAGAAATTGTCGCCTATACAGGAGCCTGCGAATTGATAGAATTAGGCAGTGGTAGTTCCACTAAAACTCGTCTGTTATTGGACGCTTATTATCGGCAACAAAAATCCTCTAAATATGTACCTATCGATGTTAGTGAAACTATTCTCAAAGCTAGTGCCATAGAATTACAAAAAGAATATCCTAATTTACCCATTCAGGGGTTAATTGGAACCTATGAACAGGCCTTAGCCTATTATCAAAACGCTTCCGATAATACCAGAATGATTTTTTTCTTGGGAAGTTCGATCGGTAATTTTTCCGCCGATGAATGTGATAAATTCTTAGCAAAAATTACCACTGTCCTCAAAGCTGGAGATTATTTTTTATTAGGGATTGATCTCCAAAAACCATCGGCAATTTTAGAAGCAGCTTATAATGATGCTCAAGGGGTGACAGCCGCTTTTAATTTAAATATGCTTTCCCATTTAAATTGGCGTTTTCAAGCTGATTTTAACCTTGATTTATTTAGTCATCAAGCTATCTATAATCAAGACAAATCCCAAATTGAAATGTATTTAATTTCTCAAAAAACTCACCCTGTTCATCTCAAAAAACTCGATCTGACAGTTAATTTTCAAGCGGGGGAAGGTCTTTTAACAGAAATCTCCCGTAAATTCAACCTAGAAACTATGCAAAAAGACCTAGAATCAAAGGGATTAAAAACCCTTAGGGTTTTCACCGATCCTGAAAATTTATTCGGGTTAATTCTCTGTCAGTTATCCCTGTAAATAACGAAAACATTACCATCAGTAATAGAGGCATAAAAACATGGAAAAGATTCAAGCACAGGCTCCTATCTCTCTAAAAAACTGTAGTCGAGAAAATATACTCGACTATTTTGAAAATGCTTGGCAATTAGAAGATCTGCTGTTAAAAAGCATCATCAAAGAAGAAGCTTTTTATTGTAACCCTGACGATTTAAGAAATCCCCTCATTTTTTATTTAGGTCATGCTGCCGCTTTTTATCTTAATAAATTGCAGCTGGTTAACCTATTAAAAAAAAGCCCTAATCCTGACTACGAATTATTGTTTGGAGTAGGAGTAGATCCAGGAACTCCCGAAGAATTAAACTCTGCTATCGCCCATATTCAGTGGCCCGAGGTGGCTAAGGTTTGGGAATATCGGCAACAAGTCTATGAAATTGTGGTCGAAATAATTAAAAATATCCCCCTTAATCTTCCTATTCATCCTCAGCATTCTCTCTGGTCATTAATAATGGGAATTGAGCATCAGCGTGTTCACTTTGAAACATCTTCAATGTTACTCAGACAACTGCCCTTAGAGCGTCTGCAACGTCCTCAAGGGTGGCATTATGCCCCTTCTTTTGGTCAAGCTTATCCTAATCAAATGGTGGAGGTTTCTGGGGGAATAGTGGAAATTGGTAAACCCCAAGATTCTCCTATTTATGGTTGGGATAATGAGTATGGTTATCGGCAAGTTCAAGTTAACAATTTTCTGGTGAGTAAATATATGATTACCAACGGAGAATTTAAAGAATTTGTCGATAATGGTGGCTACGAAAATCCCAGTTATTGGGATGAGGAAGCTTGGCAATGGAAAAATCATTATCGAGTCAAACATCCTAAATTTTGGCTGGTAGATGAGCAAGGAAATTATCAATATCGAGCCATGTTGGATGCTCTCGATTTACCTCTTGATTGGCCGGTAGAAGTTAACTATTATGAAGCGATCGCCTACTGTCGTTTTCAAGGACAAGGAATACGTTTAATGACGGAAGCTGAGTGGAATTTAGCCACCTATGGCAGTCAAAAAAATCGATGTTATACCCTAGAAAACGATAACTTTGAGGACTATAACCTCAATTTAAAATTCTGTTCTCCCACTCCCGTGGGAATGTTAAAAAATGCCGGCAATAACTCAGAAATTTATGATTTACGCGGTAACGTCTGGGAATGGCTAGAAGATGATTTTAATCCCTTAACTGACTTTCAACCCCATTACCTCTATGCTGACAATTCCACTCCTTTCTTTAATAGTCAACATAAAATGATGCTAGGAGGAGCTTGGGTGACTAACGGCACAGAAATCCTAGCCTACTATCGCAATTGGTTTCGCCGGAATTTTTATCAACACGCTGGTTTTAGAATCGCACAAAGTCTTTAGGTGGGGTTTTATCGATTTTCAGGTGGTCAATTACCTAATTTTCAGGGAAAAAGTGCCGAAAATTTCCCCGCGATTACTCCAATTCAAGAAAAAATTCCTGTAACAGTTGCCCCTCGATCGCTACAATATAACCTAGTAGAGCGCGGATAAAATCGATCACCATGAATCAACCTGCAATTTTTCATCTCGCTATTCCGATTACCGATGTGTCCAGTGCTAAAAGCTTTTACTGTGATGGTTTAGGTTGTTTAGCGGGAAGGGAAACCGAGAAAGCGATAATCTTAAATTTCTCCGGTCATCAGGTAGTCGCTCACGTTACCGAAATGCCTCTTACTCCCCAAAATAGCATTTATCCTCGCCATTTTGGTCTCATTCTCCCCGCTGCCAGCGATTGGGACAATCTTCTGGTCAAAGCACGGGTCAATCAACTAAAATTTTATCTAGAACCAAAAACTCGCTTTACTGGGGAGATAACCGAGCATAAAACCTTTTTTCTGGAGGATCCTTTCTATAATCTCTTGGAATTTAAACATTATCGCCACTACGAAGCTATTTTTGCCAGTCGGGAATTAACAGCGATCGGCGATCGAGCTTAAAATAAACCACAGGTGACTTTTTTGTAACCGGTTAGTTCTATCTTTAACCGAGACAAAAATAGGGGAACTTCGATAAGCTTTTCTCATCAAAACTACAAAAAGCTTGGCCGGCAATGATCAATTCTTAGGAAATCTATGAAAAAACTTTTATTGTTAACCCTATTCATTATCGGTCTAGGATTTGCTCTCTTTAACTTTACTGGATTAGCAAATCGGGGCGAATATCAATCAATTTTGATCGACTTTAAAGACGATATACCCGTCAGCGTCCTCGATGAGCAGTTAAATGCTATCAACAAAAAAGCGGGAAACCCCACCAGTTTAAATAGTATCTTTTCCATCGATGAACATCTTTACACTGTCGATGGAGATAGCAAACTCCTGAAAACTCTCCGTAATTCCGACCTAAAAAAATACACCGAATCGATCGAAGCCGATTATATTTATCATGCTTTTATCGCCCCCAATGACCCCGACTATAGTAAACAGTGGAACCTGAGGGGGATAAACATCGAACGTGCTTGGGAAGAAAATCACGGTGAAGGGATCACCGTCGCCGTTATTGATACAGGTGTATCAATAGTTCCCGATCTGCGAGAAACCGAGTTTGTCGAAGGCTACGACTTCGTCAACGATCGCAGCCATGCCGAAGACGATAACGGTCACGGAACCCATGTAGCCGGAACAATTGCCCAATCGACCAATAATAACTACGGGGTGGCCGGCATCGCCTACAAAGCCAAAATTATGCCCCTCAAGGTACTTTCCGGGACGGGTGGGGGAACCGTGGGAGATATTGCCGAAGCGATCCGTTTTGCCGTCGATAATAAAGCCGATGTCATCAATATGAGTTTAGGGGGTGGAGGGGAAACCCAAGTAATGAAAGAGGCGATCGAATATGCCTATAGTAAAGGTGTGGTAATCGTCGCCGCTGCAGGTAATGCCGATGATAATTCCGCCGCCTATCCCGCCCGTTTTCCCCACGTTATCGGCGTTTCTGCGGTAGATGCCTCCGGAAATAAAGCCCCCTATTCTAATTTCGGGGCCGGAATCGATATTGCTGCCCCCGGCGGCTCCGATACGGGTAAAATTGTCCAAGAAACCATCGATCCGGCTAAGGGGGGGGAACCGGCGTTCCTCGGTTTTCAGGGAACCAGCATGGCGGCCCCTCACGTTGCCGGGGTGGTAGCTTTAATCAAGGCTGCGGGAATTAAAGAACCCAATGCAGTTTTAGGGGTTTTGCAGCAGTCGGCCCGTAAGATCAATGATGATCCCTTTAATCATTTTGGGGCCGGACAATTAGACGCGGGCAATGCCCTACAATTGGCCCTGAAAGGAGAGATTACTTTCCGGGATTTTTGGCGTTGGTTGCGCGATAACGGTTATCTCAATCCCCGTTTCTGGATTGATGGCGGCGCGGTGGCGGTTTTGCCCAAAATGGCCATGGTTTTGGGTTCTTATCTCCTCGCTTGGTGGCTGAGAAGTTATTTTCCCTTCTCCTGGAACGTATTTTTGAATGCTGGTCTAATTTTTGGCAGTTCTGGCTTATTTTTCCTCAGAGGTCTTTATATCTTCGATTTACCCCAATGGCCTTTCCGAGTGATGGGGAGTTCTCTTTCCGACCTAGGAGGTGTTATTCAGGGAAGTTCTGCCCTTAATCCGCTTTTTGCCAGTGTTATCCTGCCCTTTGTCCTGATTGCTCTGCTTTTGAGTCATCCCCAAGCAAAATGGTTAGCGGTGGGGGTATCTTTAGCTATGGCGGTGACTTTAGGTATCAGTGCTGTTATCCATCCTACTCTGATCTGGTTAGGTTCCGGTACGATCGCTCAGGCATTTTTGGGACTAAATGCGCTTTTATGTCTCGGTTTAGGTTATTTAGCCCTCAAAAGTGCTAGTTCATCCCGATACGCTTAAACAGGGGTTACAATGGGACAATAAGGGTGATTTACCGATAAAAACCTCTTTGGTTTTGGTATCTTCCTTTGGTTTTGCATTGAGTTCTCCTACAACAGCAGCCTCGGACATTAACCGAGGTTTTTTCTTTATGATGTATGTTAGTTTCTAAGGGGTTTTTGGTAATCTCCAATCCCTATGGCGAAAGTTTCCCCTAATACCCCCTCGAATCATCCAGCTTATCTATTGTCTCTTTTCTAAGGTGTCTATCGTGTCAAATCATAAAATTCTCGTTATCGATGACAGTAAAGTGATCAGGATGCACGTTCGCGATATGTTACCAGAGGGTAACTTTGAATTTCTCGAAGCTAAAGACGGATTAGAGGGTTATAATCTCATCCGTACCGAAACCCCGAATTTGATTATTTTGGACTTGCTTCTCCCGAAAATGAGCGGTTGGGAGGTGTTTCAGCAAATCCAAACCGAAGATAATCTCAAAAGTATCCCCCTAGTGTTAATGTCGGGACGGAAAGAGGAGGTAGTAGAGAAAATCCCCGAACCTTTCCAGTATTTTGCCTTTATTGAGAAGCCTTTCGACCAAAAACAATTGGTACAAGCGATTAAAGAAGCGATGGCTAAGGCCAAACAATATTCCCCCAAACCAAAAGTTTTTAGCCCGAAACTAGAGCAACTCACCGGGGATTATAGCACCGATATTCAGACTCTCCAGTCCCAAATTGCCCAAATGCAAACAGAAATGGAAACTATGAAGAAACAAATGTCTCAAATAGTGGCTTTTATTAAGAAAAAACTGGACTAGAACTATTCATCCCGATTTTTGATGACTTGGGCAAGCAGTTATCCTTATCCGGCAGTGCCAATCTCTGGCTAATCTCCTATCCCTTTTAAACAGGATTTAGGATAATATGAAGTAGTCTTTATTTGGTGAGTGACTAATACTAAATCCGTTGAGTATAGGCTACTTATGAGGATAGGCACTCATGCAAGAGGCACTCATGCAAAAGGAGGAATAGATAATCAGTCTTTAATAACTGGATTTAGTATAAGTTATTAGTTAACTGATAACTAATTATGATACTAAATCCGTTGAGTATAGGCTACTTATAAGGATAAGCACTCATGCAAGAGACACTCATGCAAAAAGAGGAATAGATAATCAGTCTTTAATAACTGGATTTAGTATGAATTGGCAAGAAATAGCAGGTAATTGGGTTTTTCTCCCCCGTCGTCCCCGGGGTATCATTCACTTTTTAGGGGGGGCATTTGTGGCGGCGGCCCCGAATATTACCTATCGTTGGTTATTAGAAAGTCTTGGGAATTCAGGATACGCTATTGTTGCTACTCCCTTTGTTAATACCCTCGATCACACATCGATCGCCCGCACAGTTTTAAACCGTTTTGATAATATTATTGAACGTCTGCGCTGGAATCATAGTCTGCCCCAAGGTTATCTCCCCATCTACGGATTGGGTCACAGTATGGGGTGTAAACTACATTTATTAATCGGTAGTCTCTACGAAGTGGAACGGGCGGGAAATATCCTCATTTCCTTTAATAATTATCCCATTCGTCGAGCTATTCCCTTTATCGAACCTTTGCAAATTGACACCACTTTTAACCTCGAATTTACCCCTTCCCCCGAAGAAACAAACGAGTTAATTTTCCAAGATTATGCCATTCGTCGCAATCTTTTAATCCGTTTTCAAGACGACACGATCGATCAATCTCTGGTCTTAAATCCCCTGCTAAAAAAACGCTTTAATGATTTAATTGCCCTGCGAACTCTCCCGGGCAATCATCTCACTCCCTTGAGTCAAGATGTCAGTTGGCAAACCGGAGAAGTATTTACTCCCCTCGATGCGATCGGCCAATGGTTAAAACAGGGACTTGCCCGGGATAATTCCCGTCTCAAAGATGAGATTCTCCACTGGTTAAATCCCGTCCTTCCGGCCTCTCGTTAGCTTTCCTCTAGATTAATCCCCATAGCCCGTAATTGCGCCTCTATGCGGGCTAATTTTGCCTCAGCTTCCCGGGCCCGTTGACGTTCCTGTTGGGCTTGCTGTTCGGCTAATTCAGCCTTTTGCTTGATTTCTAGGGTGGTCAAAAACCGCGAGCCATTGGGATAAAAAATAGCTAACTGGGGACTCTCCAGTTGAAAACGGATCTGTAGAAGCGGACTCTGCCAATTATCGATCGCAGGAATCATCTCCAATCGATCACCCCTTCGCCACCAACCCTGTAGATAATTAGCATCGGGATCGTAGAGATAATATTCTTCTACGCCAAAATGCTGATAAAATTGCCATTTTCGGCGCATTTCCGCTTTAGTGTTGCCCGGAGAGAGAATTTCAAAGACCACCTGCGGCGCAATCTGGTTTTCTAACCATTGCTTATAGGAACCTCGATCGCCCTTGGGTCTGCCAAACACCACCATAGCATCCGGCGCTTGACAGATTTTATTATCCCCCTCGACCGGATACCACAACAGATCGCCGGCGATAAACACATGGTCATTGTCTGCGATTGACATCCTCGCCGCCGTAAAACGGACGGCGATTCCTCACCACGCCACTTTTTTAGAATGGTCGCTGAATGGGGTTGACGCGACCCGGGATGCTGCTTCTTTAACAGAAGTCTTACGC
>NZ_SFBY01000304.1:0-10290 GCF_007095505.1 Microcystis sp. M_QC_C_20170808_M3Col | reverse complement strand
CGCCTAGTTATTTTGTTTCTTCTGTAGGAGGTGCGCCATTGGAAGTTCTTAGGTGCTATATTAAAGATCAAGAAAAGCCGTCGTAAAACGACGGGGTTTTAACCCAAATTTTCGATAAATAATAATTCCGTAAAACATGGATATGGCTGGCATTTGTATCCTTGTGGTTATTTGAGAGGGATAGGTTTATTATAGCGAAGGAAAATCCGATAAGTCGGCGCGTTACTTTTCATGCTTCGTACTCTACAATAGTTACCAGAGCCGCAATCGCACTATTAATAAATGTAGAGGCACAAAACCTAACACCCATCTCGTTAATTTTATGCGAAGTTGTCGGGTTTCCTTACGGAACACGCGCTCTGGTTGATCGGCGCTCGAACTAGATCTGATCTTTTAATTGCTCAATAGCCTGTTTATTCATTTCAACTGCACGATCAATAATCTCCACAAGTTTGTTAACTATAGTGACAAATACATGATTCCCCATTGGCGCAAACAGATTATTTTGCGCTATTCTCTCGAACCGAACCCTTTTGCTTGAATCCAAGTGTGCATAGTCTCCATACAAATATATATCCATTAATTCTCTATTAGTAAGCTGGTCTGGGTTTGGTTCTGAAGTTGACAACTTTTCAAAACGCATTTCATGGCTGTTTATTGTGAGTGGAGAATAGCGATCAAGATAATCGTTGAGTTCAGATATAAGGCTCTTGAACTCATCTTTTAGATTTTTAGAAATATTGAGTCTAGAGTATAAGTCTTCCATGTTTTTGAAAGAAATGACATCACTTTTTTGGATGAACATTCTTAGTGTCAGCATAGCGGCTGATATATAGCGTTTCCTGTTCACAAGAGGTACATTTTCAATCCTGAAAAGCTTAATCAGCAAAGGTTTAACTGTGCCACCCAGGTGTGAGAACCGCTATAGAATCTTCATCTGGCCCGATTTCTGTTACTTCTACCTGATCGTTAGTAATTCTACAAGTAACCTCTCGTTCTCGGTTAAGATATTCTGAAAATTTCGATCTATGAATCTTTTCGGCTTTAGTATTAAACAATTCCAGTATCTTAAGATCAGACATTATTTCCTCCTCGACGGGGATGATAGTTGAAAATTTACCGTACAACACGCTACTAGGGATATTATACGGATTTCTCTAGCGATTGCCATGACTTCTAGGAAATAATGGATGGATGAGGCTGCACCTATCCACCCTAAATGTCTAAATCTTCGGGGCTAAATTTCTTGTGAATCTGAGGAAAACCTAACTGTTTAATCACTTGATGTTTGCGTTCTTCCTCAAGGGATGACAACTGATGATAATTAACCCAGTGAATACAGTTAACCGGACAAGTCTCGATCGCTTCTTGAATAATTTCTTCCTCGTCACCGTCCTGATTATAGACACGAGAGCGACCGTATTCGCCTTCAATAAAAAAGGTATTGGGGGCAACGTGGGCGCAGTGTTTACAACCGATACAAGTGACCTCATCGACGTAAACCGCTTTCTGGCGCAGTAAACCGCCCAATTCCGGTTCAAAACCAGTGCGATCGGGGGAATCTCTTAGGAATCCCCCCAACTCTGGTTCAAAACCAGAGCGTTCGGGAGAAAAATCAGCCATTAGGCACTCCAACGTTGTACCACTAGACGAATAGAACCATCAGTATTTTTTTCCTGTGCTGCCACCTGAAAACCCTGTTTAGCAGTTTCTGCCAGAATGGTGTGGTAGGCATAACCTTGATTTACTTTTCTTAAAAATCCTTCTACGGTTAGGGGTTGTTGCCAGTATTGCAAATCGGCAACTAACTCGTACTCGTTACCATTCCAGCGAAAACCGATATCGTAATTGTTATCTTGTTCAATTACCACCTCTGCGGTTAAAGTTTGACCTTGATAACCTTTGACAGGGTGAGAACCCTCTTTCCATTCCATACCCATATCCGTTAGGGCGGCTTTTAGGTAGGATAGATCGCGGATTTTGGTTTTGATATTGCTAAAGTGTGACATGGTTTTTCAGTGGCTTAAATAATGGGATTGGGAAAGATGAAAAATTACCAGTCGCTAAAAGTGGCTTTGTTGCTGACTTTCTCTGACTGGCTGACGGTTTGATGGTAATAATCCGAGGTTTTCTCTTGAGACATCAGCTGCCCGAGTTGTGCCTCGATCGCCGCCGTCACCTCTTGACAAGATGAACCGACTATGCCTGTCACCTTTTCCATGACGCGACCATCGGGATAGATAATAAACTCTAGGCTTTCCATGCTCATAGCTCTTCTCAGCGTGATCTGGGGTTTGCAAAGCTCCCTATCGTTTTAATTTACGATAGTTTGCTAATCGTAGCAATCTGGTTAAAATTTTAGCAAAACTTTATATTATCTCAGCCAACCACTTTCATTTTTTGTAAGTTTCCCGTAACTTTTCTTCATCGTCAAGGGCGAACCTTGACCGAGGAGGCATAATTTAACAAAACTACACAAAAAAGACGACCTGAAGCGATAAATTGAAAATAAAGGAGATGCAACGGCGAACCACGACCGCCGAGATCATAGAATTTTGTCTATAGGAATCAGAACAAAATGAATAAACAAATAGCCAGCGATCGCATTCGGATCGGTGTTTTAGGTTTTGGTGGTTTAGGACAGGCTGCCGCTAGAATTCTCGCCCCCAAACAGGAAATGCTTTGGACTGCCGCCGCCGATAAAGCCGGTTTTGCCTACCACAAAGACGGTCTAGATGTCAATACCTGTAACAAAATTTATCATGACCAAGGTTCGATCGGTTATCTGGAAAATTACGGCAGTCTCAGCGAGAACAGTATCGAGGAATTAATCAAAACTGCCGACGTAGAAGGCTATTTTCTCGCCTTACCGAATTTACCTAACAATTTCATGGCCGATATCGCTAAAACTTTCATTCGCTTAGGTTGGCGCGGGGTTTTAGTCGATGCCCTCAAACGCACCAGCGCCATGGAACAAATCTTAGCACTACAAGCAGACCTAGAAGCCGCCGGCATCACCTACATGACGGGCTGCGGTGCTACCCCCGGACTGTTAACTGCGGCTGCCGCCCTAGCAGCCCAGAGTTATGGGGAGATTCATAGCGTTAAAATTACCTTTGGCGTGGGAATCGCCAACTGGGAGGCTTATCGTGCCACTATTCGCGAAGATATCGCCCATTTACCCGGTTACGACCCAGAAACGGCGCACCGGATGAGTGATGCGGAAGTGGAAATGCTGTTAAATAAAACCAATGGCATTCTCAGCCTCGAAAATATGGAACACGCAGACGATATTATGCTGGAATTAGCCGGAATTTGTGGACGCGATCGGGTTTCCGTCGGGGGTGTGGTGGATACGCGCAACCCGAAAAAGCCCTTGAGTACCAATGTTAAAGTCACGGGGCGGACTTTTGAAGGCAAAATTTCCACCCATACCTTCACTTTGGGTGATGAAACCAGTATGGCGGCTAATGTCTGCGGGCCAGCTTTTGGTTATCTGAAAGCGGGGGTTTCCCTACATCGTCGCGGTATCTACGGATTATGGACAGCAGCGGAGATTATGCCCCAATTTGTGCGCTAGGGGTTTCTCTGCCGTAAAATACCTAAAACTTTCGGGAAAATAGCGGGTAAGGGGGCGATCGCTTCTAGGCTCTCTCCCGTGACCGGATGTACTAAAATTAAACGATGGGCATGGAGTAATTGCCCGGGTAGATTAATCCCGATGGAACGACCTGAACTATAGAGGGGATCCCCAAGAATCGGATGACCGATTTGGCTGCTATGAACGCGAATTTGATGAGTTCTGCCAGTTTCTAGGCGAAATTCCATTAAGGTGTAGTTGCCCAGTCTTTCCTTGACTTGCCAGTGAGTGACGGCATTTCTACCTCCTTTTTCCACGGCAATAATCGCCATCTTTTGGCGATCGCTGCGGTGACGACCGATCGGCAGATCAATTGTACCTGTCTCCGTTTTGGGGACACCGTGGACGAGGGCGATGTATTCCCGGCGGGCAGTTTTGGTTTTTAATTGTGCCTGTAGGTGTTGATGGGCCTGGTCGGTTTTGGCAATAACGATCGCACCCGTGGTATCCTTATCTAAGCGGTGGACTATACCAGGGCGTTGAATTCCACCAATTCCGGCTAAATTCGGGCAGTGATGCAGTAAAGCGTTGACCAAGGTTCCCGATTCGTGGCCGGGAGCCGGATGAACCACTAAATCGGCAGGTTTATTGATAATAATCAGATATTCGTCTTCGTAAAGAATATCAAGCTCGATCGCCTCGGCGGTTAATTCCAGGGGTTGACTGTCGGGAATGGTAATCTTTAAGCGATCGCCTTGACCAACTTTAGTATTTTTATTAGTGCAAATTTGACCATTTAACTGTATATATCCCTGTTCTATCAGTTTTTGCAGCCTCGATCTCGATAAATCGGGCAATTGTGACCCCATCCAAGCATCTAAACGTTCTTTTTTTCCCGCAACTTCTAAGTTTAATTGGTTCATCGGTTTTTAGTGATCAGGGTGTAGGGTGTAGGGTGTGGGGTGTAGGGTGTAGGGTGTGGGGTGTAGGGTGTAGGGTGTGGGGTGTAGGGTGTAGGGTGTGGGAAGTATAAATAAAAATAATCTCCTGTCTCCTGTCTCCTGTCTCCTGTCTCCTGTCTCCTGACTACTGATTACTGATCACTGATTACTGATTACTGATTACTGATTACTGATTACTGAATCTTCGGTTTCGAGGACGATCTCGAATTCTTCTACAACGGAATCAAGGAAGGGATTAGCTGCGGGATTTAAGAGAGGAGTTTGGGGGGTGGGGTTAGAGATAGCGAGAATTTTTTGTAATTTTGAGCGAGTTTTCTGGATTTCTACCTCTAACAATCCCGTGATCGTTTTGCCAGTTTTCACTAAAAGAAAAGCTTGGTCACTGCAAGGGGTTAAGATCAGATGACCCTGGGGACTGCGAATAGCAATTTGTTCCAGATCAGACCAGCTTAATTCCTCTTTTGTGTTATTGGCAAGATAGAGCATTGTTCCTGCTAAGATTAAAGCACTATTGTGTTCCATGCCGATGGAATCAGTCAAAGGTTGACCCTGGGGAGAAACAAGCATGATCCCCTCAATAGCGAGCGGTTTTTCGGCTAATTCTTGCAGGATTTTGGCAATTTCTACCTGATAATTTGGTTCCCTAGGTAAGGTATTTTTAGAGTTATCATAGTTATTATCGGTGGGTTTTTGTCGTTCTTTGGTTTCTTTCGAGGAGATAAACCATTGCAGGGGTTTTTCTTCCCGCAGTTGCCGGTGGCTAAACAGACGAATATCTTTAGAAAGTTTAATCCCTAATTCAAAGGCATTTGCCTGATAATTGTCGGCTAAAATTACGGGGTCAAGGGAGATTTTAGCCTCATCTCTGGAAATACGTTTTAGGGGGCCTGCTTCTAGACAGGCAAGGATTTTAAACAGTTGTTTCGAGTCGAGTAGTTTCTGTAAATAATAACAATGAAAGTAGGGGATGTCCCCACGACCAAATTCATCCTTACCATCGTTAATTAACCAACCAAAGAGGGTGTTATGGGAGTCAATTTGATAGATATAGACTCCTTTAAATTTCCTGTCTGGAGGATTATAGGTGTCCCATAACTGAGAGACTATATGTTGATAAAAAAACTGTTGAATCCCTAGGGGGACATTGACACTAGCGATATATTTAAATCCCAGTTGTGAGAAACTGCTATAAATCAGTTGTTCAACGATCAAGGACATGATCTGTAACCTTTAAGCGCTCCTGTGCGCTGTTATAAATAATTTTAACACAATTGTGTCTTGTTTCTAGTTTTTGGGGAGATATTTGACGGCATTTCTCCTCAAGATGAACTGTCACCTAATTTGGTGCCGACTCCCCAAAACGAAAACTTCACACCTCACCATTAAGATGACTGTTATAAGGCAGTCAGCAGATTTTTGAGAGATTTTTTTACTAATCTTGCTGCAAATGGATCGGATATAGTGCTGGTCATTTAGGAAAAGTTTACCAGTTGTTGATCGATTTGAGACAATAACCAAGATAGGGAGTCTAAAGCTTGATTTGCTTGCAGTGTGCCTTGCTGGGAATCAATTAAAACTGTTGAGTAAAAAAAACGGTGATTAACTTTTTGCTCTCGCAGTTTTTGCTCTAATTCTTTGACTTTTAATTGTAGGTTTTGCCAGCATTTTTGGTCAGAGACAACTAGATCGCATTTGCTGATAATAATGCCTAAATTAAACCTAGTTTTATTATGGTTAATTATCTCGATCAAGGTTTGAAAAATTTTCAGGTAATTATTATGCTTGTCTGAATCATTTAATAAACTTGCTGCTTCTAAAAACAGTAAACAAGCATTAGCCTGTAAAGCCATATTGACAAAGGCTAAATTATAGATTTGACAACTTTCTCCCGGTATATCCCACCAGCGAATTGTCGCTATTTTATCCGATCGATCACCGCTTTTTTTCTCTAAACTAAAATCAAAGTTACTGATTTTTAAAGTGGCGGGGGGATATTGACCTGTTCTAGCGACATAATTGAGAATTTTTTCAATATCTTCTTCGCTTTCTTCCTCTTGAGATCTGAAGACAATATTAGCCGGATTTCCCGAAGTTGCTTGATTTTTGAAAGTCTGATAAGATGCCGCTAGGAAAACTGTTTTTCCTGCTCCTCTTTGACCGATACTGAGAACTGTATAAATTTTGTTTTCTTTGCTAAGATTTTCCTGATTATTAGTCATTTTAAAACCTCTAAATTGAATGAAAAAAACTTTTGCCGCGATGATTGTGTCTCTCAAGCTAACACAGACAAGAAAAATTGACTTGAGATTAGTTAATCTCCTTAGCTCAACAATTCCCTGCTACACTCTTGTAGTTATGCTGTCTGGAAAGATGATCGAGAAAGCTCATTAGTCATCTAATTAAGATGATTATATTTGTTTTGTCTGATCGGATCATCCCGGTTAGCCAAATCTTCACAAAAAGTTACTATTCTAATAGTAATTGAACTTGCTCTCGGTGCTTGATATGGAAATTTGGGGATTAAATTTTCCTGATTTTTAACGACAAAAGCCACGGTAAATCCCTAGAGATTTTCTGGGTGTAGTTCTAAGCGATCTCATACATAAAATAATAAACATACCCTAAAGCCCTCTGGTAAATAATCGATATAACTTGTTTAACACAAACGATAATTTTTGTCAATCTTTTTGTCAATTTAATTCCCTGATTCTCAAATAAAAACTATCGCTATTTACCAAAAACTAGAGAGACGTTGTTATAATCAACGTCTCTAGATCAGAGTAAGTCAAGCTGTTTTAAACAAACGAATTATTGCCCACTTTAGTCAACGAAAAAACCATTTAAAACTCCTGAAATGATCGAAACCACGATCGAACCGAATAAAGCAGCAAAAAATGATTTTACCTCAAAGCCACGGATAAAATAGGAGGCTAAAGAAAAGGAAATGGCATTAACCACAAAAATAAATAACCCTAGGGTCAAAATGGTTAAAGGCAGGGTAAAAAGAATCAACAGGGGTCTAATGATAGCATTAATTAAACCCAAAGCGACAGCAGCTATCAAAGCCACGGTAAAATCTTTAATTTCTATACCAGGTACTATTCGCGCTGTAATCAATAAAGAGACGGCGGTAATCAACCAACGGAGGAAAAAAGATAACATAAGTCCATCCATCTAAGATAGTTCATACTCATCTATTTTAATCGCCATCGCCACTTAAAGAGACGGAAGTTTTCAGGAGATGGCAACGAAAACTGAGAGTGACTGCTGCTTCTGCTCGAAAACCAGAGAGGGAACATAGTATCGGTTACACTGGTTATAAACAGGAAGATTCGCTCAGACTATCACTCCCAGGAAAGAGACAGGACTAAAGATGATATCTAGAAAAAATTTTAGCCAAAGCCAGCAAGTACCAATCGGTAAAACGAGAATTGTTCGGGTATCAACTGGCACTTTAATGCTAATTAGCCTGCTTTCTCTCCTCTTAGCACCACCTAGTTTAGCATCTCCTGAGCCACCTAATTCGGTCATCGCCGCTACCCGTCAAGATTTGAGTCGGAAAACCAATATATCCGTTAATCGCTTGCAAATTCAAGCAGCACAACCACAAACCTGGCCCGATGGTTGTTTAGGATTAGCTAAACCGGGAGAATTCTGTACCCAAGCACTGGTGCAAGGATGGCGAATTATTCTGACTGATAAGCAAAAAACTTGGGTTTATCGCACCGATAGCAGTGGCGCTAATCTCCGCTTAGAAAGGTGAATTTCTTTTGATATTTTCCGGCTGCTTTTTCGGCATCCCCAAAGCAGCGTTTTCCTGATTTGATTTTCCTCCCCCCAGGGAAGGCGAATTGTCTCAAGCACCCGGTTGGGTGATGAAAATCGGCTTAGAATGGCTCTATGGTTTGTTTTAAGAACCTAGTCGTCTCTGGCAACGCTATTTAATTAATAATCCCAGTTTTTTGCTTTTTTTGCCCTATAACTCCTGCGAGACCGGGAAAAGTAAACAGTAATTCAGTCAACAGCCCTCAACTATCGTTAAGATGGATAGGAGAAGGTAAAGTTTTATATGTCCCCTTCAACTGCGTTTAGGAGTTCCTGCTAAAGATGACACAAGCTACTCAGACTCAAGAAAAAGGAATTTTACTCAGTGAGGCTGCCCTCAAACACCTTACCATGCTCAAAGAGCAACAGGGCAAGGATTTATGTCTGCGCGTGGGTGTGCGTCAAGGTGGTTGTTCGGGAATGTCCTATATGATGGATTTTGAGCATCCTAGCAATATTGCCCCTCAAGATGAGGTTTTCGATTACGATGGCTTTAAAATTGTCTCTGATAAAAAAAGCCTGCTCTATCTCTACGGTCTCATGTTAGATTACAGCAACGCGATGATCGGCGGTGGTTTCCAATTCACTAATCCCAACGCCAGTCAAACCTGCGGTTGTGGTAAGTCTTTTGGCGTTTAATATTTCTGTTGGGGTGATACCTTTCACCCCCGCCTCCCAGAGGCGATTTTTTTTTGGCCAAAACCCTTGACAAAATCGGAGACTTGCCTTATACTTGTTGTATAATGGGAATCCGTGCCTGCCTGCGAACCCTTCATTTTTAGGCTAGATACCCTCAATGCTAGGATAATCAGCCATGTCAGGACAAACAGGCAATAAACCGCTTTTTTCTCAACACTATCTTGAGCATCGGCTGCCGGATTCTGGGGAATGGCAAGAGGATGTATCAGTGGCGTTTTCCCGCTTAGAGAGTCTTTATCAACAAAAAAAGGCGATTTTGCCGACTCTTAACGAAGCGCAAACGGAAGCAGAATTAATACAACCGATTCTAGAAATTCTCGGTTTTAGTTATATACCGCAGGTAAGCAGTAGAGGAAAAGGAAGGTCAGAAAGGCCAGATTATGCTCTATTTGCCGGAGAAAATGACCGTTATCAAGCCTATGCTCTCCAGAATAATCAAACAGCCTTTTATCGTCAAGTTTTAGCGATCGCTGAGGCTAAATACTGGCAACGTTCTCTTAGTGACGTTTCTAAGAATGATCAGCGAGATATCTGGAAAAATAGTAATCCTTCCTTTCAGATCACCAATTACCTGACGGGGACGGGGGTAGATTGGGGTATTCTCACCAATGGTCGGGAATGGCGCTTATATTACCGTCAAGCGTCCTCCACTGCCACGGAATTTTATCTAGTGGATTTGATGGAACTATTAGAAGGGGGAGATCGGCAAAAATTTCGGTATTTCTGGTTATTTTTCCGTCAAGAGGCTTTTATTAAGGATATTCACGGTCAGAATTTCCTTGAACGGGTCCGGGAGGGGAGTACCACCTATGCCACCAGAGTGGGTAACGAGTTAAAAGAGTTAGTCTTTGATCGCATTTTTCCCGATATTTCTAAAGGTTTTGTATCATTAAATACAGACATACAGCCAGACTTATTGTATGAGGCGAGTTTATCCCTGCTGTATAAATTATTATTTCTTCTCTACGCAGAAGCGCGGGACTTGCTGCCGGTGAGGGGAGACTATCGCGATTACCGAAATTTTGGGTTAAAGCCCCGTCCTTTTAGGACGGCTTTTTAAACTATAGCTTGTTAACTTAACTTTTATTGTGCTATACTGATTTTATCTGAGTACCCCCTGCGTAAAATGTTTGTCTTAGAGTTTAAAGTTAAAGCTAAAACTCAACAGTATCAAGCCATAGACGATGCTATTCGTACTGCTCAATTCATCCGTAACAAATGTGT
>NZ_SFBY01000303.1:0-3137 GCF_007095505.1 Microcystis sp. M_QC_C_20170808_M3Col | reverse complement strand
ATGATGACAATAAGTTATGACTTAGAAACTAATCAACAACTAAAGCTTATGCTTGTAGCTAAGTGAAATCATTGATTAAGAGACCTGTACTTTTCAATAACTTTTTGCCGCAAACCCTACTTAGGGTCTGCTGAATAAATCTAAAAACCTTGTTGGATAATATCTTTAGGCTTTTTTGAAATCAAAAAGTGCTGGGCATGGGAGTGATCGGGGGGAAAATTCAGGGACTTTTTCCCTGAAAATTAGGTAATTGACCACCTCAAAATCGGTAAAACCCCACACCCTACACCCCACACCCCACACCCTGTCCCCACTAAAAGACTTTTTGCCGCAAACCCTACTTAGCATTGCCAAATGACACTAAATCCGGTTATTAAAAACTGATTACCTACTGCCCCTATTGCCTATTGCCTATTGCATGAGTGCCTCTCCTCATAACTAGCCTATATTCAACGGATTTAGTATGATCGGTTAAAATAGAAGAACAAAAGTTGCAATCGAGGTCAATCCGTCGAAGCAAGGAATTTCTAACAGCAATGGGTCAAGAATCCCCCGTCACAGCCTAACTTGACGGGGGGAGTATGTCACTGTTGCAATGCTTTTAAGAAGCGTCCCATAGTGGCAAATAAACCGGACTTTTTGGCTTTATTAGCAGGATTAGAACTATCATTAGGAGTATTACTAGAAGCTTTCAGAATCAGATTTTCTAAAGCTTCGCCCATGGGTTTAGTGGATTGTTCGGAAATTAACTCGTAACCGTCTTCTTTTTCGAGCCAAACTTGCCACAAGGAAGGATAGGAACGATAAACGATCGCTGATTCCAAGGGACGAAAATAATAACAACTTTCTAGGGTACTTAAAAATCTTTCTCGCAATTGTCGGGCCGCGTAACCGATACCCACTACCGATACATCTTCCAATTGGGGAATCAGAAGAACCACGGGGCGCTCTTCGGCCAGGTTACAGAGTTTTTCTACGGAATTAATCTCGACCGAGGAGGGACAAACAACTAAAAAAGCTTCATCTTCGGGCTTAATTTTGTTTTCGATGGGAATAAAACGACTACCTAAATCTCCCAGTTGAAAAACTGTTTCTCCCCAATCCCGTCGAGCTAACATGGCGGCCCCAGTATCGGGAAAAATTACCCTTAAACCAGAACCATAACTGTCAAAAATAGAGCTAAAATCAAGGGCTAAAGCTTGCGCTTGTAGAGCAATTTCTGGGATAACTAATTCCACTTGTACGCGTCTAGCTCCCGATTCTAGAGCCAGTTGGGTGGCGGCTTTTGCTTGCAGGATTGTTTCTTCTAGGGAATTGGGTAGGGTCATTTCAGTTATCAGTTATCAGTGATCAGTGATCAGTTATCAGTTATCAGTTATCAGTTATCAGTTATCAGTTATCAGTTATCAGTTATCAGTTATCAGTTATCAGTTATCAGTTATCAGTTATCAGTTATCAGTGACTACCACTGGTCGTCGGTGGCTTAAAATCAGAAAGATTTTAATTTTTATCCTCTTGTTATTGACCATAAAATTAAGTGATATTGACAGATAAATTTAAATGAAGTATGACGGGATTTGGCATCATCCCCAGCATTAAGATAACTCCTATAAAATACTTTTAGTTTTTAAGAAGAAATTCGGTAATCGGGGAAAAGGTGAGGAGAGAAAGCTTAGGAAAGCTGATAGGAGCCGTGACGTTGGGCATAATAATCGAGAATTGCCGTCACCAAAGAGCGATCGCTTTCCTGAAAAGCCTCGGTATAGTTAATTTCTAGACTACCGATCTGACTTTGGTGATAATCGAATTGTTGGAACTGCTGGGGAGTGAGGTGGGTTTCGACCCCTTGAACCTGTTCTAAATGACTGGCTAACTCCCGATAGATAGCCAAGGGCATTCGCGGATAAATAATGGTTTGTTTTTGTTGAATAGCAATCGATCGCACGGGTTTTACTCTCCTGATTCGGAAACATTATAGCTGATCGAGGCTTGCGGTGCGGCGGCGGGTTCGGGGACACCATCCCCTAAACGACGGGTAATAGTTCGACCGCGTTGTTGTAGGACAATATAGGGGTTATCGGGATTAGTATCGATCGCTTTAACTAAAATTAAACCATTAGAGAGGGTAGAACCGGGGATAACTCGACGTTCCGTGGCTTCTCCCGGGGCTTTCACGATCGCCATGGCAGTGGTAGGTAACTGGACGATGCCCGATACTTGCACTTCTTCTGCTTCCGTCGGTTGCGGTGGTGGTGGCGGCGCTTTCACTATCGGTCGTCCGGGGGTGGGACGATTGCCCCCTGCTGCGGCTGCGGGGGTGGGACGATTGCCCCCTGCTGCGGCTGCGGTAGCCGCCGGAGTCCCAGCTGGGGGTTTTTCTTCCTCTATAATCGTAATATTTGGCTGTAGGGGAAAGGGGGCAAAGGGATCGCTGCGACCGCGATTAATTTCCGCCCGTTTTTGGTCAGGATCGGTAGCAGGAATCAATCCCGCTACCCTTGGGGTGGTTGGTTTGGTAGCCGGTTGTACAGGATTGCTAAAGGCAGCAGGTTGGGCAGCCGGGGGACTAGGAGAGGGGGTGGGGGTTTCTTGGGTAGGCGGTGGGGATTGATTAGCTTGGTTAGAAGCTGGACATCCCACCAACAATAAAGCGACACTCCCCACCGATAGGATTAGCGGCAATTTTTTCATCGAAAATTTTGGGTCTGAAACCCCGTCGTTCTAGGACGGCTTTACCGTTAAATACTAGCACATTTACACGATATATGCCAGAATGTGAAATATGGAGAAAGCCTATTCTTACCGATGATTTTACCCCACACCCGAACAAGAGTCGCTATTGCGGCGCACCTTGGGCTGTGTAAGATTAGTTTACAATAAGGCTCTCCACGAACGAACACAAGCTTGGTACGAAAAGCAAGAAAGAGTAGGATATGCTGAAACTTCTTCAATGCTAACTGATTGGAAAAAACAAGAAGAATTAGACTTTCTCAATGAAGTAAGCTGTGTACCTTTACCACAAGGGTTAAGACATTTACAAACAGCTTTTACTAACTTCTTTGCTGGTCGTACTAAGTATCCTAACTTTAAGAAAAAACATCAAGGAGGAAGTGCCGAATTTACCAAATCTGCTTTTA
>NZ_SFBY01000302.1:0-7693 GCF_007095505.1 Microcystis sp. M_QC_C_20170808_M3Col | reverse complement strand
GCGTAAGACTTCTGTTAAAGAAGCAGCATCCCGGGTCGCGTCAACCCCATTCAGCGACCACCCTAAAAAAGTGGCGTGGTGAGGAATCGCCGTCCGTTTTACGGCGGCGAGGATGTCAACCTGATGGCCTAAATCTTAATCCGTCTGTGACTTCGATCGAGCAGGGGACGATCGATAGCGCAGACTAGATCTTGATAGACAGTTAGCATCTGTTCAGCGATCGCCGACCAACTATATTGATTTAAGACTAAATCCCTGGCATTTTTCCCTCGTTGTTGGCGAATTTCAGGATTAGTGATAGCCGTTGCCAAAGTATTAGTTAAATCCTCAAGCTGACAAGCTGTCACCCATCCCGCAGCCGCTGCTGCTACCGCAGGATGCAGATCCACCCGGTCGGAGATAACCACGGGAATTCCGGCAGCCATAGCTTCTGCCACTGCGATGCCAAAATTTTCATAGTAGGAAGGTAAAACAAATAAATCGGCCCTAGCGAGGAGGTTATTTTTTATTTCTCCGGTCACAAATCCGGTAATTGTTGTATTTTTGCCCAAGATTGACCGCTCGATCTGATTTTTAATCCGATTTTCGTACTCCCGATCCTGGGGATTGCCTCCTGCTAAGACAAAATGAAAATCTAGGCCCTTTGCTAACAACCTTTCTAAACTGGGCAGCAATAAATCTAGACCTTTTTTCCGGTCAAGACGGGACATATAGAGGATGATCGGTTTATTTTGGGGAAGATCAAAACCGTTTACCGGTAGAGCTTGTGGGTCAAAAAAATCTACCCCTAGGGGGATGACAATATCCTTAGTTTTTATCTTAAATCTTTCGGCGATTTGACACTCCTGCTGACTGGTAAAATGAACGGCCGCCGCCGCCGCTAAATTGGGTTTTTCCAGAAAATTGGCATATATTTGTTTAAGTTGCCGTTTTTTTTGCAAATCTGCCGGATCGAGGGTGCCTAGGGGACGGAGAATATAGGGCAGTTGACGGTAACGAGCGATCGAAGCTGATATACTGCTCACTGGCGAGAATAAGGCATGAATATGGGCGATATCGTAATCTTTTGCCCTATTAGCCAACCAAGTAAACAGATCAAGGGAAAATTTATAGCGGCGAAAGGGAGAACAGCGAAAATAATAGATTTGATAGCCATTTTGACTAACAGGGACCCCTAAAGGCACATCTAGGGGTGCTTGTCCCGTGTCACCATTGGAATCGGTGGTAATAATAGTCACCTCTTGGCCTAGTTGGGCCAAGGCCGCTGACAAACCGAGTACCATTTGACTAGGGCCACCATAAACAAGGGAAATCGAAGGAACAATCTGAAGAATTTTCATCGAAAAATTGGGTCAGAAACCCCGTCCTTCTAGGTTGGCTTTACTGTTAAATACTAGCGCATTTGCACGATATATGCTAGAAAGTGCCACTTAGAGCGACTCTAAGACCAGAACAGAGTAAATCTGTTAAGGCAGCTGGGAAACCGCTCAAGAAACCCCAAGAGGATATCAAATTCAAAACGAATATCAAATTTAGATGCACAATAGCTTATCCCTCTGATTTACCAGTTATACTAAATCCGGTTATTAAAAACTGATTATTTATTACCCCTTTTGCATGAGTGCCTTTTGCCTGTCCTTATAAGTAGCCTATGCTCAACGGATTTAGTATAAGCAGTTATCAGTGGTAATCGGTCAAAAGTGAAAAAACAGCAAGAAACCGCCATTTAATAAGTAGGTGGGTGTTAAAAATTGTCAGCACCCCCCTTCTAGGGGCAGGGGGGATCACTTAATACTCAAATCTGATAACTGCTCACTGAAAAGGCTAAAGGTTAACCATTCATCGATAAATATTTAGCCACCGATTGCACATCTTTATCACCCCGTCCAGAGAAATTAATAACAATGCGAGGACTACCAGTTACTTGCGGGCAAAGAGTTTCTAAATAGGCTAAAGCGTGGGCAGTTTCTAGGGCCGGAATAATCCCTTCTAAACGGGAAACTCTTTGAAAAGCTTCTAATGCTTCCCGGTCAGTGACACTGTAATATTCGGCGCGACCACTATCTTTTAAAAAGCTATGTTCTGGCCCGACTCCGGGATAATCTAAACCGGCACTAATTGAGTGGGCCTCGATAACTTGACCTTCGCTATCTTGTAATAAATAACTCATTGCTCCATGTAGAACCCCCGGTTGACCTTGGGTAAGGGTGGCGGCGTGTTTTCCGGAAGCGATACTTTCCCCGGCAGCCTCAACACCAATTAAACGCACGGAAGCTTCTTTAACAAACTCATGAAATAAACCCATAGCATTAGAACCACCCCCCACACAAGCGAGGAGAATATCTGGTAAACCGCCCCATTTTTCCAGACTTTGCTGACGAGTTTCTTGACCGATAACCGCGTGAAAATCGCGCACCATCATCGGATAGGGATGGGGACCTGCCACAGAACCAAGGATGTAGTGAGTGGTTTCGACATTAGTTACCCAGTCGCGAATCGCTTCCGAGGTGGCATCTTTCAGGGTTCCTGTCCCGGCGGCCACGGGTTGCACCGTCGCCCCAAGCAGTCTCATGCGGAAAACATTGAGTTCCTGGCGTTCCATGTCGTGAATTCCCATATAAATCACGCATTCTAGACCAAAACGAGCGCAAACCGTAGCGGTGGCCACGCCGTGCTGTCCTGCCCCGGTTTCGGCGATAATTCGCTTTTTACCCATGCGTTTGGCTAATAAAACCTGACCGAGGGCGTTATTAATCTTGTGGGCCCCAGTATGGTTTAAATCTTCCCGTTTCAGGTAAATTTGCGCCCCAGTACCGTCAGCTTTGGCATAATGGGCGGTGAGACGTTCGGCAAAATATAAGGGACTAGGTCTACCGACGTAATCCTTGAGCAGTTGATTTAATTCTTCTTGAAAATCGGGGTCGTCTTGATACTGATTATAGGCCGTTTCTAGTTCACTTAAGGCTGGCATCAGGGTTTCCGGGACGTATTTGCCCCCGTAGCGTCCAAAACGCCCAAAAGCATCGGGATACTGGGTTGCTGTGCCGGCTGAGGCGGCATAAATCGGCGTGATAGTCATGTAAATCTTCGATGAGAGACTATGTCCATTATAAATCTAAGGGTTTAGTCTCTGGGTTAACCTGAGTTCGAGGGCAAATCAAAGGGTGAGCATTGCCCACCCTTTGACTGATTTTACAGCCAAATACTCACATCAACTTTTAACACCTGTCCTAATAGTAATAACCATTTTAATTGAGTCATCGGCCAGGGACAGGCAGCATCTATTGAATTGGACCGCAAAGAATTAGGAACTAGACGATCATGGAAGTAATAATAGTATAATTCCTGAGAGCGATCGAGGGATAATCCTAGCTTTAATTGTTGGCTAACTTCAATTAAACGGGTGATTAGGCGGGCATCCTCCTCCGCCGTTAAAGGATCACCATCGTGTAATAATTTCCCAAGAGATTGCCAGAGCAGACTTTCTAAGGTTTGACGCGCTTCGGGAATGTTTAATTGACAGTGTAAATGATTGGCTTCCTTAGCAATAGCCAATAATTGATCGAGATTATTCTCCGTTGCTTGCCGCTGCTCAAAATCTTTTTCTAGGGCATTAATCACCTGTAAACAACGGTGAGAAATGGCAATATCGGCCGCTACCTGTAACTCTTGAGGTACGGGCAGCTCATCCCGTTGGAAAGCCGCTAAAATGCCGTAATTATCCCGATAAACTTGGGTGTATAATTGATCGAGGCGTTTTTTAGTTTCGGCTGTCACCTTCTGCATAATCCGGTGTCTTTCATCGGCAAAAAGATGGGGTAAAGCAAAAAAGTTTTCTCCCAATCCACGCCCCATTTCTACGATCATGGTCGAGACACTGGCCTGTTGTAAAGATTCAAAGAGATGCTCCTTAAGATGGGTATAGATTAAGCGACCGTTAAAAGGTTGAATGCAGCAGTAAAAATCCCAACCTCCTAAATGTAGAACAGCAAAAACAAAATGTTCACTTTCTTGGGTAATTTCCGAGGTTAATTCCACCTGTCCCACTGCTAAAGTTAAAGACCCGATCGCTTGTTTTTGATAATCTAGTTGACGGGTATTGTAACAATAAATCCGATGATGACTGGGATAATTGGTAAATAGGGAACTAATAGCGTAATGGGCTGCCACCCGTTCCAAATCGACCCGCGCAGAAGTGACCAATTGTCGATAGACATCAGCCCCATCTTGATATAACTTAACGTTACTGGGGGCGAAAGCTAGACGACTGAGGAAATTCATTTCTAATTGAATTCCTGCCACTTCTCCAGCTAATTCCAGGGCCCGGCCAGCATATCTCAAAATTTGCGTACCTTCAGGTCGAGAAATTTCCTCAAAAAACCAGCCACAACTGGTAAACATCAATAAAGCCTGTCTTTGCATTTCTAACAAACGCAAAGCATCGATTTTCTCGCTTTTACTCAGGTTGCGACTTTGATGCAGGGCGAGGAAATGTTCGATCGCGTCTGGGGATCGATCTAAAATAACTGCAATGTAGTCATCCCTTGTCTGCCAAGGATCGCGGAAAAATTCCTGTCCCTGAATCTCATATACCTTAATTAACTCATCTCTGAGCCAATTTAGGGACTCCCGCAGGGGTTTTCGCCATTTTTGCTGGTAATTTCCCCCTCCCCCGCAACCACAGTCATCCTGCCAACGATTTACGCCATGGACACAACTCCACGCGGTCACGGGTTTTAATTCCACTTCCCAAGTCGGGGGGCAAATACTGAGATAATGGGCGAAATTAGTGACTGTCCAGCCGTTTTTAGGGAAAGATTCCGTAAAAGCATAGCTAAGACATTTCTCTGTCCCCTGTTTGTGGTGGCCGAAGGTTTCCCCATCGGTAGCGACGCTGATTAACTGGGAAGGACGATGATCCCCTTTAATTGCCTGTCCCAGACGACCGACGAGAAAATCACTGCTGGCTAGGACATCATTAAAGCCCATATCGCGAGAAATTGGACCATCGTAGAAGAAAATATCCAGATAACGACCATCGGGGATGTAACAGCGATAGGGACGGGTGGGATCGATTTGACCTCCGGCCACCGCGTGCCATTGGGGATGGGGATCTTGGTCGCTAGGGAAAGGACGACAGCGCAAGGCCTGGGAAGGGGCTAAAATGGTGAATTTAATCCCTTCATCGATTAAAGCTGTCACTGTGGCTAAATCAATGGCTGTTTCCGCTAACCACATTCCTTCGGGATCGCGACCGAAACGGTGCTGAAAATCGGCTTTTCCCCAGCGAATTTGGGTGTATTTGTCCTGTTTGTTAGCTAGAGGCAGAATGATATGATTATAGACCTGGGCGATGGCGTTACCATGACCGTTTAAGCGTTGACAACTTTTTTGATCCGCTGTCAGGATGCGTTGGTAAACTTCGGGATCATGGGATTGCATCCATGACATGAGGGTGGCCCCAATGTTAAAGCTGAGATATTCGTAGTTATTAACTATTTTGATCACTTCCCCCCGGTCATTGTAAATGCGCGCAAAAGCATTGGCACGATAACACTCGTGATGGATGCGTTCATTCCAATTATGGAAGGGATGGGCGCTCGGTTGCCGTTCAATTCTGTCTAGATAGGGATTTTCTCGCGGTGGTTGGTAAAAATGTCCGTGAACCGTGATATAAACTCCGTGAGCGGTTTTCAGGGGATCGACCCCCGTATCGGTATAGGAATAAAAGGTTGTAGAAGGATGTTCAACAAGATAAGTCATAGAAATGCCTAGTTTAAAAAAACTGAAAACCTTGCCGTTTTTCACGGACTCAGGCTCACAATACCATGTTTTGTGTTCCTAGCAAAGCTAGGGTTAACAATTCGCAACTTCTCTATACACGGCACTAAGTAATACTAAATCTTGTTACAAAATCTAGCTTTTCCCGGTAGGCTGTTGACTATCTAGGGTCTGCTGAAAAAGTTTTTCGTGGGGGCAGGGTGTGGGGTGTGGGGTGTAGGGTGTAGGGTTTTACCGATTTTGAGGTAGTCAGTTACCCAATTTTCAGGGAAAAAGTCCCGGAATTTTACCCCCGATCACCCCAAGTCCGGCACTTTTTGAGGGAAAAAAAGTCTAAAAGCCTTATCCAACAAAGTTTTTAGATTTATTCAGCAAACCCTATCTAGGGCTGACTGACCATCCTTTGCCATCAGCGTTCTACCCTAAGAGAGATGCGATCGCTCTTACCCCTGCCCCAAAAGCGATCGCCATGCCCAAAAAATTGCTCTATACAGCACTTAATGCTTTTATTTTCGCTATCTCTGTTTCTAAGTTGGGAAGTTTTTGATTATATTTTTGGGCTGTTTCTAACCACAAATCTTTTACCATCACTAATTCTTGTAGCGTTTCCTCTAAGGTTTCACCCTGAGCCAAACAGCCAGACAGTGCTGGAATTTCAGCGACAAAACCGCCTTCTTCACAGGGATAAATAATAATTGGATAATTCATCTTTAGTTATCTCCGATGATTTCAAGGACTCGACGAATATAAACAGATTTTACTTTTTTATTATGAACAGGTATGACCAAAATAATATCATTTCTTTTAAAAATGTCATGGCTACCTGTAATTCTATCAAGGGAAAACCCTTCTAATTCTAGCAGTTTACAAATATCGTTGAATCTTGCGTTATTAGTACTATTCTTTAATACTTCTAGTAGTTTATCCCTTTTAGACACGAGTGAATGCCATTCAACAATTAGCTTGAG
This sequence comes from Microcystis sp. M_QC_C_20170808_M3Col, assembly GCF_007095505.1. Taxonomy (NCBI): domain Bacteria; kingdom Bacillati; phylum Cyanobacteriota; class Cyanophyceae; order Chroococcales; family Microcystaceae; genus Microcystis; species Microcystis sp. M_QC_C_20170808_M3Col. The sequence continues at coordinate 944 of NZ_SFBY01000302.1, read as the reverse complement.
CAGAAATCCATTTTAACCCAAGATGATCGTCATTTTCCCCTCCTCATCCCCAAAAAGCGATCGCCATTTGCGTTCCTACCCCAAGCAATGGCAATTTTAAAGTTTAATCAACAAGATGACGGTGATCGCACTAAAAGATCGGCAATCATAGTTCAATTCCATTGATCCAAATTTCATACTCGCTTATATCAACTTCATCATTCCAAATGATTCCGCTACCTGATGGATCAAGTTGAAAGTTTTTAAAGAAAGCATAGTTTTTAAGGGAAGAAAACATCGTTTTTTCTAGTAGATTTTCACAGTTATATTTTCTAGCTTGATGATTAGAAAAATGCACCAATAGAGTATAATTTTCCATGATTTCGGCTGATGTTATTTTGGGGTAAAGCATTGTTTTATTTCAAAGGTGGTAATTTATTAAATTCTTGAGTGTTCCACATTTTCAATAATTCTGGTTGATAGATTGTTGCCCATTCTACAACCATTTTTGTGGCTCTATCAGGTAAGTCTCCTTCAATGATTTCTAAGGTTTCCAGATTAAATAGGGCGTTATATTCTCCATAAATCGCATGAAAATGGGGAGGTGGATGATCGGCAAAAAAGAGTTTAATGATAATTCCATAAAATCGAGTAATTTCTGGCATAAATCTATTTTTAGAAGTCTTTCTTTATGACAAAAATATTATAACAAAGCTTGTTGGGTTTTGTTACCTCGACCTAAACGACAAGATCAGCGATCTGCTACGCAGTGCCTTCGGCATCGCCCCTCCTCATCCCCAAAAAGCGATCGCCCTTGGCGTTCCTATCCCAAGCAATGGCAATTTTAAACTCACCGTTCGCTTATTTTTTGAGGTCAGGTAACGAAAATATGGCTGAAAAGCTGACCCCGTAAAGGATTGAGCGAACGTTACTGACCCATTTTTATCCATCAGCAAAGAAGTCAG
>NZ_SFBY01000301.1:0-6450 GCF_007095505.1 Microcystis sp. M_QC_C_20170808_M3Col | reverse complement strand
CTCTCCTAGGGAAGATAATAATTCTTCGAGATAATCTTTGGCAAACTGGTCATGAATAAATCTAGTCATAGGTTTATCTAACATGATTTAATAACTTATCTCGCAATTGCTTAATCTGATCACGATATTTAGCTGCTGACTCGAATTCTAGATTTTTCGCCGCTTCTTTCATTTGCGCTTCTAGTTGTTGAATTAACTCGGGAATTTGTTCCAAAGAAAGCTCTTCTATATTCTCACAAACCTGCTCTAATTGTTGGGAATTTAGGCGACGAGAAATATTCAGAAAAGCCAAAATTGAATTACTTGACCTTTTAACAATCGGTTGCGGAATAATCCCATGTTTCTGATTATACTCCTGTTGAATAGCGCGCCGTCTCTTGGTTTCTTCGATCGCATTAATCATACTATCGGTGAGATTATCTCCGTAAAGAATTGCCTGACCGCGAATATGACGAGCGGCCCGGCCGATAGTTTGAATTAAAGAGCGGGTAGCCCTTAAAAATCCTTCCTTATCTGCGTCTAAAATCGCCACTAAAGACACTTCCGGCAGGTCTAACCCCTCGCGAAGCAAATTCACCCCGATCAGCACGTCAAAGACCCCTTCTCGCAGGTCTTGGATAATTTCAATCCGTTGAATTGATTGAATTTCTGAATGTAGATATCTAACTTTAATTCCCCTTTCTTGCAAGTATTCGGTTAAATCTTCCGCCATGCGTTTAGTTAAAGTGGTAATCAAAACCCGTTCATTTAACTGCACTCGCTCCTTAATTTCCCCTAATAAATCATCTACTTGTCCCTCGGTTGGCCGCACAAAAATCTCAGGGTCTAAAACTCCCGTCGGTCGGATAATTTGTTCGACAATGCGATTTTCTGACTGTTCTAATTCCCAATCTCCCGGAGTGGCCGAAACAAAAATACATTGATTAACTTTCTGCCAAAATTCTTCCGACTTCAAAGGACGATTATCCGCAGCACTGGGTAAACGAAACCCGTGATCGATCAAAACTTTTTTTCGTGATTGATCGCCATTATACATCCCGCGAATTTGCGGCACACTAACATGAGATTCATCCACAACTAATAACCAATCTTGGGGAAAATAATCCACCAAACATTCCGGCGGTTCCCCCGCTAACCTACCCGCTAAATGCCGCGAATAATTTTCCACGCCATTACAATAACCCACTTCCTGCAACATTTCTAAATCATAACGAGTCCGCTGATCCAAACGTTGCGCTTCCAGTAATTTGCCCGCTTTTTCTAACTCCAATAAACGGTTATCTAACTCGGTTTTAATATCCCGACAAGCCACCTCTAAACGCTCCTCCGGGGTAACAAAGTGACGGGCCGGATAAATACTAATTCGCTCTAATTTTTGCAAAACTTCCCCCGTCAGGGGATCGAGATAACGAATACTTTCAATCTCATCGCCAAAAAAATCAATTTTAATAACCCGATCCTCGTAAGCGGGAACAATTTCCAAAATATCGCCCTTCAGACGAAAACGACCGCGAGTTAACTCTAAATCATTGCGATTGTACTGCACTGACACCAAGGCCCGTAATAATTGCCTTTGGTCGAACTCTTGACCAACTGTTAAGGAAATCGCCGCTTTCAGGTATTCCGCGGGCATTCCCAAACCATAAATACAACTAATGGAAGCGACGACGATCACATCCCTGCGTTCAAACAGCGAGCGCGTGGCCGAATGGCGCAGCATATCGATCTCATCATTAATCGAAGAACTCTTTTCGATGTAGGTATCGCTGACGGGAATGTAAGCCTCCGGTTGATAGTAGTCGTAATAGCTGATAAAGTATTCCACGGCGTTATTCGGGAAAAATTGCCGCAATTCGTTGCATAATTGGGCGGCCAGGGTCTTATTATGGGCAAGGACAAGGGTAGGCCTGCCAATTTTCTCGATCACAGCGGCAATGGTGAAAGTTTTACCGGTGCCGGTTGCCCCCAAGAGGGTTTGGAAACGATGCCTGTTTTGCAGGGAATCCACTAATTTATCGATCGCTGCCGGTTGATCCCCGGTGGGTTGAAAGGGTGCTTGTAGTTGAAAAGCGAACATTAGCGGCTAGGTGTAGAGAACAGGCAAAATAAATTATCAATCAAATTACCAACACTTATAGGGTTTTGGGAAAGAAAGATGTATCTTAATATTAGAGAGGATTTTAAAAAAAGATTAAAAGTCTTCGAGAATACCCTAAACTTAAATCTTATCGTTTCCCCGAAGCTATTAACGGAAAGGAGTATCAGGTTATGACGGTGGAAAATCTAGAAACAAATGGGACTCAAACCCCAGCAACCACAGAAGAAAAAACCAGCACTGTGCGCGGTAAGGCTAGTACGGCTAAAACCGCCAAAGATAAAGAAGTGGTCGCCCTTTCGGTGAAAAACAGTCCCGAATCAGCTTCCAAAGCCTTAAAATTCTATCAACCTGAACATCGCTTGCCCGAAAATCGCCCTGTTGGTAGTAGCCATCTTCACTTCACGGAAGATGAAATGTTACCCGGTGGTCGTCCCGTGGAAGTTAGCCATCTGAAAATTGTTAGTACCTATTCTTCCGTCGGTGGATTGCGTCCTGTCGGCTCTAGTGGTATGGAAATCAGTAGCACTCTAGCGATCTCTGGCAATCGTCCGATCGCTCTGAGTCATCTGCACATTAGCGAAACTTATACAGTCATGGGTAATCGTCCCGTTGCTTCCAATGAAATCGATGATCCCGAAACTTTAATGGGATTTTTGGATTAATTGTTTTGTTGATCAAGATAGATTTTTTCCCTGTCCCGGACGGGGAATTTATTTTTTTCCCTTTAGTTAAGCACGATATTGAGCAATTAGTTGGTATTTTCCCGGTTTTAATTGCAGAGTAAATAAGCCATCCTGAGAGATTCCCTGACTGCTAATCATTCCCTTGGGATTAGTTTCAAAGTGCCAGCGACCAAAATAAGTAATTCCCAGATCAACCTGAGTATCTGAGACGATTTGGCAATCCCAAATACGATTATATGAAGAAGCTTTGACCATAGCTAATTGACCGTCACCATTGCGAACATAATGGTCTTGATAACCTTGAGCAGGAGAAACGGTATTACCTTGAAATTTCCAGAAAGGCGTTTTCTCACTCAGGGCAGCCGGAAGATAATCTACTACATCTGGAACAATTAAGAGACCAGCCGCTAGATTAAATCCTTTACCGCCGACTTTAATTGGTTCTACTGGTAAAAAATTAGCCGTTGCTGTTCTTTGGGATTGATAAGATGGCTGTTTAATCCTGGCGGTAATCAAGTTGTTGAGTTGTTCTTTGGCCAGGGAATCTTGGTAAAGAGGAGTTAGGACACTTGATAATAAAAGGTAATGGGGAATAGACAAACTAGCAATGACTAACAGGCTGACTAAAAGGCGTTTTTTGAATTGGTTAAATTTCACAGAAATAGAAAGAATTGCCAAAGTAGAAACTAGACCCGATGCCACGGCAAGGAACCGAAAGGGAAACTGGATTTTTTGCAGGGGAAAAATGATTTTGTAAAATGGTAAAGAAATAGGTGAAATCATTAATAAACTCAGTCCCGATAAAACGATTAGAGAAAACAGATTAAATTTTTCTAATTTGTTTCTTCTCCGCCAAACTGCTCGAATACTTAAGAGATAGATAATTAGATAGATGCTGAAAATGAGACTAATTATAAAAGTCTGTCGATTTTGATAAAAGTTATTACCAAAAGCAACCCAATCACCCAGAGAAGTTCCTATCGGTTGACGAATTTCTTTTAAATTAAAAACCGCAGGAACTAAGTAAGGAAAAGAAAAAATTATGCCGATGTTCAAGAATAGAATCCGCCAGCAAAAATCTCGAAAATTTCTATTTTTTAACAGGATAATTACCGAATAAATACCAAACAGAAAAAATATAATAATCAGACTAGGTAGATGAGCTAATGCTATCAAAGAAGTTGTAATTGTTAATGCTAAACCATTAGCCAAAGTAATCCTAGTAGAAACTTTTAGAAGCGCGGTCACAAAAAAAGGCATTAAAGCAATAGCCAAGCACTCTGCTAAGGCACCACGCCAAAATAAACAGTAAAATAGGTAAGGATTAATTGCTAAAATAATAATTAGTTGATAGTAAAGTATGCCCCTTCTTTTGAATAAATATGCTGCTAAAGTTGAGGCACTAATTATATTGATGAGCAAAATAGTTAGCACCGTAAATCTTAGAGCAACAACTGGAGAAAATCCGAGCAGATGATAGGGAAAAGCTACATATCTTAAAAGAGGAGGATAGAATAAAAATGCAGCATTTCCGTATCCTCCATAGCCTTGAGCATACCATTTTGGGAATAAATCTCCAGACTTAACTTGCTCTGCCCAAAAACTATTCCAAAATAAATGAACAAGACCATCATTTGTTCTTTCTGGAGCGAATAAGAAAGCTAACCAAGTGCTACCTATAATCAAAAATACCAGAAGAGCGAAACTAAGTTGTTTTCTCTGTAATTGAGCAAGACTAACAAGTATATTCATGATCAGGCAAGCAGAAGATTTTAATTTTTTTCCTCATTATCTAATCCTGGATTTTAGCAATCTCAAGCTAGAGAATTAAATAATTATTATCTATTAAATAGATTTTTTACTTATTTATTTCGGGAGAGTTCTTAGGATAAATTTTAGCATAAACTAGACTAGCTTTTTCAGATAATACTTGAATTTCATAGTCGGAAGATAAATTATCAAAATCTTCTTTACTCATAATAATTTCATGGTTTTTATCGCTATTGACGGCCGTTTTAAGTTCTTCGGCACTCCTCAGCCACCAAATCGGTCTATTACTATAAAATAAGGCGCTGGGATGATTAAGATCAGCAGATAACTTAGCAATTATTAAGGGATTTTTCTTATTAAAATCCTCTTGCCCTGCCACTTGTGCTAAGGCAGATAGGGGGGTTACTCTTGCAGTATAAAGTCCTCTAACTTCTCTGATTCCAGAAAAGACAAAAACTGCAAATAGTAAAATAGTCGCCGATTTAGGAGTAAGCCTTTTCAGTAAAATGAGAACAAGTAGAGTTGCTGCAATCGCAAAACAGAAAACTGCTAATATCTGTTTAACTGAAGGACTGATAATACCAGCAATTTTGAGAGGCGTTACAGGGAAAATAACTAAAGCTACAGTTGCGATACTAATCAATATCCACGAACGAGCAGTAGAAGAAGCTTGTGCCTTTTGAAATAGATAACCGATAAAAATTGCAAAAATCGGATAAAGGGGAAGAATATACCAGCTTAATTTGGTTGATACCAAACTATATAGACCAAAAACCACCAGAAAGAAAACCATTATAATTCTCGACGAGCTATGGGGCTTTAAAGTATCTTTAACACTGACGATAAATGCAAAAGGAATTAGATAAACCCAAGGAAAAAAGAATTTAATAACTGTTCGGAAGTATGAGAGAAAGTCTCCACTGTTTCCCTCGAGGGGGCGGGTTGCCCGTTCAATCACATGATAACCTAAGTATTTCTGCAAAAAAGCCTGTCCATGCTGTAGTAGCACTGTTAAATGCCCGGGAATAATTATCAAGGTAGCCAAGACAATACTTAGCCAAAAATGTTTCGATTTAAAAGTAGTTAATAACTGCCTTTCAATTAATAGCGTTATTATAATGGCAGCCGGTGCAACAATGGCAGCAAAACCTTTAACCATAAAAGCCAAGGCACAAGCAGTACCAATAAAATACCACCATTTTTGATTGCCTTGGCGAAGATGAAGATAACCGTAAAGTGAGAGAAATAGAAAGAATGTCAGCATCATATCGGTGGTACCAAACCGAGCAGAATTGACAAATTGATAACTTGCCAACAAAATCAACGAGGCAAAAACTCCTGCCCAATATCCATAAACTTTTTTACCAATCAAATAGATAATAGCAATTAAGGCGACTCCTGATAAAGCCGAAGCCGCTCTTGCCCAAAATTCGTCAACCCCAAATAATTGAAAAAAAGCAGCGGTTGACCATATAAATAGGGGGGGTTTATGAAACCAAGGCACATATCCGTAATGTAGAGTTATCCAGTCACCATTTTGTACAATCTCTTTAGAAATTTGTGCATATATAGCTTCATCCCAATCTTCTAAACTCCTCTGTCCTAATTTCCAGAGCAAGATGATTGCCGATAGGGAAAATAGTAACCAGAGAGTGGGGTCTTTAAATTTCGATATAATGACTTGGATTTGCTCAGTTTTTAGCATGGAATTAAACAGACTAAATAGAAGATAGATTTTGCCTTCGATCCCCCCTTGATAGGGCTGTTTCATTCTCCCATCAGAATATCAAAAGTAAAAGCGATCACCGTCAGGTAAAATGAGAAGTGACCGCCAACCTTTAAAATATATGTTGAGCTTAATAGAAAAACTGAAACAAGTCAAGGACTTTCGGAAAGATA
>NZ_SFBY01000300.1:0-4201 GCF_007095505.1 Microcystis sp. M_QC_C_20170808_M3Col | reverse complement strand
TTCTTTGCTGATGGATAAAAATGGGTCAGTAACGTTCGCTCAATCCTTTACGGGGTCAGCTTTTCAGCCATATTTTCGTTACCTGACCTCAAAAAATAAGCGAACGGTGAGTCATAATTCCCATCTCCCCACTTCCCCACTTCCCCACTTCATAATTCATAATTCATAATTCCCATCTCCCCACTCCCCACTCCCCACTCCCCAATTCATAATTCATGATTCCCAACCCCTAATTTACTAACAAGAGGTTAAATACTATGTCTAACAACAATTCTGAACGAGTAGTGCGTCGTGGTCGAGTTTTTCCAGAGATTCAAGCTACAGAGGAAGAAAAGGCCAAACATCGCGCCCGACAATTAGAATTTTATCATCGTTGTTGGCCGATTTTTCAGAGTTTACAGCCCCGGTTAATGAAACATTATTATGGTTGGTACATTGCGATCGAACCTGATAGCGGCGATTATTTTATCGATCCCGATCAAGAAGTGGCTAGTAAAAAAGCAAGGGCAAAATATCCCGACAAAATCCATCATATCTTTGGCATTAATGAAACTGGAGTTAGTGGCAGAATATGATTGAAGGGAGATTTGGAACCAAAGGACAAATTTATTTTGATATCGATTTAGTTGGCGATGATGGATTGATTCTACCCGCAGAAGTTATGCTGGATACGGGTTTTACCGAGTTTTTAGCCATAAATAGTCAAGATGCTGACAGTCTTGATTGGCGTTTTTTGCGACAAAATAAATTGATAACCGCTCAAGGAGAAGCATTTTTTGATATATATTTAGGCAGAGTAAGAATTGATGGTCAGGAATACGAAATTCCCGTCTTTGCAGGGGAGGCAATTAAGGAGATTTTGTTAGGTTCGCGGTGGCTAAAACAATTTATCTTAGTAGCTAATTATCAACAAACACAGGTGACATTAGGATAATGACAAAAAAGGCGATTATTTTACTTTCCGGGGGATTAGATTCAGCGACAACAGCAGCGATCGCTCTAGCTGCTGGTTATCAATTAATTGCCCTTTCCTTTCGTTATGGACAAAGACACGAGCGGGAATTAGCGGCGGCGAAAAAAATTGCCAATTTCCTCAATATTAAAGAACATCATCTGATCGAAGTCAATCTATCTTTGTGGGGAGGTTCCGCTTTAACGGATCAATCTATTGCTATTCCCCAAGAGGGAATTAACTCGAATATTATCCCGATTACCTATGTGCCGGGGAGAAATACAGTTTTTATTTCGATCGCTCTTTCTTTAGCGGAAGCAAGGGAAGCGGAGGCGATATATTTAGGAATTAATGCGGTGGATTATTCTGGTTATCCCGATTGTCGTCCCGAGTATTTAGATGCCTTTCAAACTTTAGCTAATTTATCATCGAAAGCGGGTTTAGAAGGGAAAGCACCCCAATTAATTGCCCCTTTAGTGATGGATAGTAAGGTAGATATCGTCCGTCGTGCTGTTAGTTTAGGGGTTCCCATTGCTGATACTTGGTCTTGTTATCAAGGAGAAGTTGAACCCTGCGGTTTATGCGATTCCTGTCGCATCAGAGATCGGGCTTTAATTGAGGCCGGTTATCCCGAATTAGCCACTCCCCTGTTGAAAAACAGCCAGGGAAAATAGGGAGGATAGTGAAAAATGGAGATAATCTAGGCAATTAAATGTTCAATGAGGATTTTACTGCCGATTAATATTAAAACTAAACCGCCGAGAATTTCCACCTTTTGACTAAATAAATTACCGAATTTATGCCCGATAAAAACAGCTATAAAACATAAAGCAAAGGTAATAGAACCGATGACAGTGCAAGCTAAAAGTAAGGGAGTTTTAATCATCGATAGACCCAAACCAACTACTAAAGCATCGATGCTAGTAGCGATCGCTAATCCGATTAAAGTATAGGAATCTAGAGGATTAAATTTTTTTTCCTCGTCATCATTTTGAACAGCTTCGTAGATCATTTTACTGCCGATCGCCCCTAAAATAATAAAAGCGATCCAGTGGTCAAAAGAGGCGAGGAACTCGCGACAAGTTAGACCGATACCCCAACCGATCATCGGCATAATCGCTTGAAATCCCCCAAAAAACAAAGCAATTTTCAAAGCCTTATTAACATGAATATGACGAATCATCAGGCCACTGGTCAGAGAAACGGCCACGGCATCGGCGGCTAATCCCACGGCCACAAAGGAAGTGGTTAAAAGTTCGAGTGAAGTAAACATCTATAGTTGTTTATCCTTTAATTTCCCCTTATCTTAACTAATTTTTACCCAGAAAACTTTCATATTTCTCTCATGATCCTCTCATTTATCTATCATTTCTCTAACCTAAAAATTAACTGCTCGATTAGTGAGCGGATCGAATTGAAAACGTTTAAAACCACATTACTGGTTCCTCACCGATCGCCTGCACCTGATGGAGCGCTTCTGGGGCAAAACTGATGATATACTCAACTTCTAGGACTTTTTCAGCCGCTACTGCGATTTTATCGGGAAATTCAGCACTAGGAGTCCGAGGAACCGGGTTTCGGAGTTAACTAACCAATGCTGCTGTTTCATAAATTCCCCTAAATTTTTTCCAGGACAAAGTTGAGGAAGATACCTTTTCCCATCATCGATCATCCCGTCTGCTTTTAAGGTGGCGAACGCTACCATATAGGAAAAGTGCCCCGTAAAAAATTATGATAATTTCGAGAATTACCAGAGAATCAGAGGGGAGAAAACGGTGATAAAATTAGCTAATTGACTCCAGTAACTTAAGCCCCCAATAACCGCTCACTGAAAATATGGCTGATTTTTTTAACACCTATGGTTTTTTAATTGTTTCAATGATATTTGGAGCCATATTAGGCATTTCAATTTATCTGCCCTTAATGGCCGGTCAATTATCCTTAGCAACCCCCGGTTTTTACGCTTTAGGGGGTTATGTAGCCGCCATTCTTTCTACGAAAGTTTTTACTAATACCGGCAGCAATTATCCCCTGGCTTTGGTCTTTTTAGAAATGTTAATTGCTGGCATTATTTCAGGAATATTAGCCATAGTTTTAGGTATTCCTGTTCTGCGTTTGCGAGGTATCTATTTAGCCATTGCCACGATCGCTTGGGTAGAAATTTTGAGAATTATTGCCCTTAATCTCGAGATAACTGGCGGTGCGGTCGGTATTTTCGCCATTCCCCAACCCTTCACTACTCAATTAGCCTACCTTTGGCTGGCCTTGCCCCTCTTATTCCTAACTATGCTGTTTCTCTACCGGTTAGAAAACATCAAAATTGGTCGGGCATTTAATGCCATTCGTGCCGATGAATTGGCAGCTGCAGCCATGGGAATTAATCCCACCTATCACAAGGTTTTATCCTTCACTTTCGGGGCAGTTTTAGCGGCAGTTGTGGGAGCGGTAAGCGCCCATTTTCTCAATACTTGGAATTCCCGTCAGGGAACTTTTGATGCCAGTATTATTTTCTTGGCTTTCGTTTTAATTGGTGGTTCAAGAACTTTTGTTGGTCCGGTGGTGGGAGGCATTGTTTTAACTGCTTTGCCCGAAGTTTTACGCGCCCTCGGTGGTGTGAATGGTTTACCAATTTGGTTAGGGAATTTCTTGCGCGATGGTCGTTTGATTATTTTTGGAATTTTAATTGTTTTGGGAACGATTTTTTATCCCCAAGGCTTAATTACACCTGAATTAATCAAAAAACTAATGCCTTTTAAAAGACGTTCCTCTCTTAGTCAAGTTGATTCCTAATTACAGCAGAATTGAGTGGACTGCTATGCTATGGATCGACGCAGTTGAAAACTTACAACCAACAGCAGGCAATTTTAAGGATTCGCTATCGCTTGGGAGAAGGAGAGACGGCTGAGTTTCTGGAATCTCAGGTGAAAAGAGAGGGGTTGAGAGGGCAATTGGTGGGTGCTTTCTGAAAAGGTGAGGGAATTGGTGCAGCTGACGGGTTGGGATGGAAACGCCATCAACTGACTGAATGAAGGGGAAATTAATTGCATTTTTGGAGGCAATTTAGCCGACTTTTGGCGATACTAATCCCTCAATTAGGTCTTTCTCCTGAACAAGAAGTTAAAATGTAGCTTTGACATCCTCGCCGCCGTAAAACGGACGGCGATTCCTCACCACGCCACCTTTTTAGAATGGTCGCTGAATGGGGTTGACGCGACCCGGGATGCTGCTTCTTTAACAGAAGTCTTACGC
>NZ_SFBY01000030.1:0-3516 GCF_007095505.1 Microcystis sp. M_QC_C_20170808_M3Col | reverse complement strand
TTTCCCTGAAAATTAGGTAATTGACCACCTGAAAATGGGTAAAACCCCACACCCCAACCCCCAACCCCCAACCCCCAACCCCCAACCCCCAACCCCCACCGAAAAACTTTTTCAGCAGACCCTACTTAGAAGCAACCATTTTGCGAATTTCCGAATAGAAAACCGTCTGGCGATCGCCATTGGCTGACTGGATAATACTGGTACGCAATCTCAGATTAGGACTAGCAAACCAGATTCTTTCCTCGATACGATGGTGATTATCCTCGATGGTTAAAGTTAAAGATTGATCGCTTCTGAGACGATATTCTCCCAGCGCTGCCGATTTACCGTCCGATTTGATTAATTTTCCTTGCCAAGAATTCTCTGAAGGTAGCCAAACTAAATAGCTAGAACTGATTTTTTTCGGTTGTCCATAATCTACAGAATTATCCCAAGTCGCTTTCCATCCCCCTAAACTGGCCTGGGACTGACAGTTATTTTCTAAACATAATTGCACCACATCGGCAGCATCGGCAGCCAGCAAATCGATGGTGATTTCTGCTTTATTATTGGCAACTTTTTGAGCGGCTAATTGATAACTGGTACGCTGAGAAAACCATTTACCCGCACAGAGATTAATAAATTCTTGAATGTCCATGAATGGCTGTAGGCAAAGATAGATCGCTCTGGAAGAATAGATTATTCATTCTATCCTATCCCTAGACGTTGGCCAATTTTTGCAAGGATAAACGGGCCGCTTCGCGCACTTGCGGATGTTCGTCCTTGACCAAAAATTTTAAGGCCGCGATCGTTTTTTCCGCCGGAAGATGGCCTAAAGCTTCCGCTAATCGCTGCCGGATTAACCAGTCATCGGAGTTAACAAAGGTTAAAAGCTTCTCGACGGTTTCCACTGCTTTGATTTCCCCAAGAGCGGCAATAGCGGCCTGTTGAATAACCGCTTCGTTACTATCGAGAGCCGATAATAACACCTGTTTAGCCCGAATATCGCCCAAATTGCCCAAAGCGACGGCGGCACTAAAGCGGACTAACCATTGTGTGTCTTCGTAAAAAGCCCGTTGTAGGGGTTCAAAAGCGCGAATATCTTCTAAATAACCTAAGGCCCCCGCTGCATCGGCGCGAATGCCATAATCGGCATCATTGGCTAACAAATCCACTAGGATAGGAAAGCATTCCTCGGTTTGTTTGACTCCCAAAGCAAAGACAGCCATCGATCGCACTGGCAGCATTTCATCATAAAGGACTTTTTTGATCAAGGGTACAGCTTCCTCTGGGGTCACTTCTCGCAGGGAGGCCAGGGCCAACAGACGGTCTTTAGAGTTGCTGCTTTCTAACTGGAGGGCAATGGTTTCTATATCAGGCTTACTCATTTTTGTCAATCACTTGTAATATTTCTTTAATTATAACGCAATTCTTGGCAATTCAGAAACGAGAGCGGGGAAAGGATTTCTTGAGGATTTCTTAAGGATTGAGGCGAGAGTTGACTTCGTCCGGGAAACTATAATTTAAGTATGGTAATACGATAAATGCTAGGCTTTCTGATAGATTCAGGAAAAAAATATAAAGCCCCACTCCCCTTCAGGTCAGCGAGGTTGAGATTAAAAAAAACAGATAGCCTAGGGCTAATTAGCTTGTCTAGCGGCAACTGCCACACCTAGACAAGCAGGGGGTGTTATGGTGAGAAATCAAGTTTTTAATACTGGTTCTTTGACTCTAGACAAGGAAAAAGAGCACATCTTTGTGTCCGTGACTCCAGACTATCAAAAAGGCCCCGGCATTCAACGGGATGGTATAACCCCTCCCAGAATGCGGGATCCTCATGCAGTGCAGGATATAATGTATAATCGACTTGGTCGCACTGCTATTCCTGGCCTAGACTCTACGACCAATGCTTACGAGCAGAGAGCGGGTACTTGGACACTTTATCATCATCTCAGAGAATTCTGCGATCAGCGAGGACGGGATTGGCTAATTATTGGCGTCCAAGGTTGCGGGGATCTAACGATGAATCCGTGGCATCTTGCCTATCTTGGCCCTAATTACTACATAAACTCCTTGCAAAATCAATTATGTGGAATGTTTCTCCCCGGAGACCCGCAAGAACCGAACGATCATCGCATCTATCGGTGTTTGGTCAAATGGTGTGATGATATGGCTACACACCTCGGCCATCGTTATGAATTTTTGGATTTAAGATTTATGGCTGGAGGCGCAAATATAATACAGATTAACGATCCGCAAGTGGCTCGCAGATATAATCGTCATTTAGCAGGACTACCGGGATACGATGCTAATTTACAGAATATCGCCCCATTTTTAGAGTTTGCCCTAGGGGGAAAAACTATTATTCAACAAGGTGATGTGGTTCCCCTATTTACTGCTATCGATCGATTCCAAGATGTACGCCATATTTTTTGCCTGCCTTATCAAGTTCCATGTGCGGGGAATTTTATGAAGCAGGCTATTGATAGAATTAACTTGGGGGAATATCAACTCTACGGCGATTTGAATGCCAGGCGTGCAGCTTTAAACGGACCGATTATCGTAGAAACTCAATTAATTTCTCCCGGTGGTTTTCTGAACATCAATCTGGCTGATCCTGCTGTCGCAAAGGAATTAGATGAACAGCACTTTAAACGGGTTGGTGTTTCTCCGCGTCGGGCTGGAGAATATTTTCCTTGCCCCGGAGGAGATGCGGTAGAGATTTACTTTCCCAAGAGCATCTATCCTTTTGGAATTTTGGGAATGTCCGGTCAAAAAATTATCTGTTTTGCTTCCTCGGGATTATCGGCAAAAATCGGCAATACCCTAGAAGGGATTACCTTAATTATGAGCGATGGATTCGGTGCGGAAGAAGCGATGGTTTTAGATGAAGGATGTGACGTTTTTCAAATGATCAATCCCATGAAAGATGATCATGCTTTCACTTATACCAACGATGAATTATTGGATAGAGTGTTAGCTTTTACCCACGATCAAATGCTTCTAGATACGGCTGCAAGCACTAGAAATCCGGTGAATGGTTCCGCATTAGGTGGAGACATGAGACAATGGCCTCTCAATCAAAATTTATTGAACCAAGTGGAAAGTGATTATGGCACTAGAGCAGCTGGTCTAGATTATACAGATATCTTTCCGGTCAGGTTAAGTCGCTCGCAAATCAGAAGTATTTTGATTGTTGCTGTCCCAAAAAATCCTCAATAGGGAGATTCAACCCGGTGCGCCTCAATTTTGTAGAAATACCTAGGATTTGAACGAGCCAATTGGCGAACGCAAAGCGCTCGCGTAGCGAGATCGCACTCTCGGCACTGTTCCGCTTACCTTATTCGCTAAAAGCATACAGGACAAAGGTTACAGCAATTTTAAAACCCTTCCCTTAAAAAATTAAGCGAACAATGAGTTATTACCCTTTGCCGTCCTCAGCAATACCGATGACCCCGAACAGGTGTTAAGTCAGGTGTCCCGTTCTCTAGAAACTATCTCCCAAAAACAGGTGCAAAGCAATCTCGCTGCCGCCAC
>NZ_SFBY01000003.1:0-10269 GCF_007095505.1 Microcystis sp. M_QC_C_20170808_M3Col | reverse complement strand
CTGACTTCTTTGCTGATGGATAAAAATGGGTCAGTAACGTTCGCTCAATCCTTTACGGGGTCAGCTTTTCAGCCATATTTTCGTTACCTGACCTCAAAAAATAAGCGAACGGTGAGTTTTAACAGAGTGATTGTTTCGTTTAGCCAGCCGACATAATCAGTTTGAGTTATCATAAAACCTCTGGATTTTATGAGTTTTAATTTTCATAGAAAATAACCAATTATTTACAGCATTTCTCATAAATATGAAGTATGAACTGAGCGGACATCGTCTCAGCTTTTAAAGATAATTTTATCGCCAAACTTTTTTCTGTAAAATCTGACTAATTTCTTGGGGAAAAGGACAATCATCGGGAAAGTTAAAGGATTGATAATCGGGGTTATCTCGCAAGCTTTTTAAAGCCGTGCCATAGCAATCTAAAAATACTTGATCCCAGTAGGTTTTTAAACTAGGAGAATCGCTCAAAAGTTCTTCTAGTTCCCGTTGACTGCGCCTAATAGTTTCTTGCCAACCTCGATAATCTTGAACGTAATCAGTATAGCAGAGTTTGAGGCAGTGTTCTAAGATGGTGGTTAACCGGTTGCGGAGTTCACGTTTTTGACTTCTGCCCAAACTTTCTATCTCCTCGATCAAGTTTTCCCAGTCAACTTTATCAAAGTTTTTTTGTTTTAACAGAGTGATTGTTTCGTTCAGCCAGCCGACATAATCAGTTTGAATTAGCATAAAAACTCTGGATTTTATCCGTTTGAATTTAGATAAAAAATAACCAATTATTGATTATAATAAACCATCCATTAAAGTGAGAATTTCGGAGAGATTTTCCTTGCTAGAATTAGTTTTTAGATGGTTTTCTAAAAGTTCCTTGAGAGCAACCAGTTTCAGACTATTTTCCGCCAAAGTATTAGCGATCGCAGGGGCTGCCGGCAGATAACCCGTAGCGCCTAAATCCATTAAAGCAGAACGACGCAGCTGTAATTCTTCCCCTTGCAAGGCATTAATCAGAATATCGCCATAGTGGGGGTTAGCCGTGAGTTGATGGAGGGCGCGGGCAGCCGCATAACGCACTTTTTCGACGAAATGCTGTAAAAACGGTTCGATGAGGGGAATCGCTGCCGTTGCTTGCAGGGTTCCCAAGGCTTCGATAATCGCTTCGTAGGGTTGGACTAAATGGGGTTTTCCCGCCACTAAAACGGCCACTTCGATGCCACCCTCTAATAGTTGCTTTAAAGGTGCGATCGCGCTTCGATCCTGAAGCATTTCCAATGCCTGGGCAGCCGATTCGCGCACATAATAATCTTCGCAGTCGAGACAGGCAATCAAAGCGGGAACACAACTGAGATCATCTAATTTCCCTAAAGCGCTGGCGGCATTGCGTCGCAGGGGATAACCGCCATCGGGAGTGCGATCGCTTTCGTCCTCTAAAGCGGCAATTAACGCCGAAATCGCCTCCGGTTGACGAACGCGGAATCTACCCAACCACCAAGCGGCATAATAACGCGCTCCTAGGTCTTCTCTTTGCTGGATATTAGCGATCGCTTGTTCAACAGTATAGGCTGGATTATCGACGGCAGCAGAGTGAGAATCGCTCATAGACAAGTGAAAATAGGTGTTGGGGTTTTGGGGTGTGGGGTGTGGGGTGTTGGGGGTTGGGGGTTGGGGGTTGGGGTTTTGGCGTTTTGGCGTTTTAGGGTGTTGGGGTTTTGGGATATTAGTTGAATTTCCCCATTTCCCTAATCCCTATCCCCTATCCCCTATCCCCTGATAACCGACTCAGTTTTTCATAGTTCCCGCGCCATTGCCAATACCAGAATAAATTAAACCCCGTTGAGCATCGAGACTAATGATCACCCCTTCGCGGATAATTTTCGTGGCATCTTTAACCCCGACAATAACAGGAATACCCAATTTTAACCCGATAGTAGCGGCGTGATTGTTCATGGCGGTATCTTCGGTGATAATTCCGCCAGCTTTCCGCATCATATCCACATATTCGGCGCTGGTGGTGGGAACGACTAAAATCTCCCCACTACTAAAACTACCCACTTCTCGGGCATTATGGGCCACTCGCGCCCGGCCACTAGCCACACCCTGGCCGATACCCGTACCCTTGCCCAAAAGGGATTTTACCACTTCCACCTTAATTAAATCCGTGGAACCGGCCACCCCTTGCAGAGTTCCCGCCGTCATCACCACTAAGTCACCATCCGCTAGGAGGTTATTTTCCTGGGCAAGATTCATCGCCACTTGAAAAGTTTGGCTGGTGGAGGGTAAATCGAGCAATAACATCGGTTTTACGCCCCAAACTAGCTGTAACTGCTGTGCCACTTCCCGATGGGGAGTAACGGCTAAAATGGGGGTTTTGGGGCGAAATCTGGAGACATTACGGGCAGTAGAGCCGGTTTTTGTCAGGGTAATAATTGCCGCTGCCCCCAATTGTTCGGCAATTTGACTGACTGCCGAGGAAATAGCGTTAGGAATCGATTGTTTATTGTTAGAGCGAGCGGCACTATTGATCTGTTCCCGTTCGATCCTTTCGGCAATGCGGGCCATAGTTGCCACTGCTTCGATGGGATAATGACCCACAGCCGTTTCATTGGAAAGCATGACCGCATCAGTGCCATCTAAAATCGCATTAGCCACGTCCGAAACCTCGGCCCGGGTAGGACGAGGATTACTGGCCATACTGTCAAGCATTTGAGTGGCGGTGATAATCGGAATGCCTAGCTGATTAGCGGTATTAATCAGGCGTTTTTGCAGGATTGGCACGTCTTCGGCTGGTAATTCTACTCCTAAATCCCCCCTAGCCACCATAACACCATCACAGAGGGATAAAATTTCCTCCATTTCCTCGATCGCTTCGTGTTTTTCAATTTTAGCGATCACGGGGATAGATTTACCCGCACTGGCGATTAATTCTTTAATTTCGAGGATATCTTGGGGATTACGCACAAAACTAAGGGCAATCCAATCCACATCCCACAGCAGTCCGAACATTAAATCTTTTTTGTCCTTATCGGTTAAAGCTTTCACCGACAGATAGACGTTGGGAAAATTTACCCCTTTATTACTGGATAAGACACCCCCAACCACTACGCGACAGGACAGGTCTCCTTTCAGGCGATCCACTGATTCCACCCGCATTTCGACTTTACCATCATCGAGGAGAATTCTGGAACCTTCCGGGACTTCTTGGGCCAGAGAGGGATAGCTAATGGAACTTATTTCCTGATTACATTCCACATCCCTAGAAGTAAGGATAAAGGGTTCCCCCGGTTTCAGGGTGATCGACCCACAGGCAAATTTACCTAAGCGAATTTTTGGACCCTGTAGATCCTGAAGGATGCCAATGGGTTGATTGAGTTCAAAGGCTAACTGACGGATCAGGTTAATGCTGTGACGATGGTAATCGTGATCGCCATGGGAAAAGTTTAATCTAAAAGTCGTCGCCCCCGCCTTGATCATCTGACGTAATGTTTCCTTATTTTGCGAGGCCGGGCCGATCGTGGCGACAATTTTAGTGCGACGGGGGAAAGACAGAGAGTGCATAGATAAGCAACTAAATAGGCGAAGTAAGTATAGCGGCGTTTGGTACGCTTCGCCCATCTTCTCATAAATGGTTATATCCAGTGAAAAGTTAAAAGTAAAAAAACGGTGAGATCTACAAATCCCACCGTTTTTTCAAGTCCGTCAACTCAGCTTAAAAACGGAAAGTCGTCCGGAGAACACCAACAAAAATGGTGTCGTTATTACGGTTGTTAGCATTGAAGATCGCATAAGCACCGGGGGTAATCAGAATATTTTTGGTGACGGGGAACTTATACTGAGCTTCTACCATGTAGGAAGTGGAATCTTCTTTGTCGGAACGGGGTACTTGACCACCACCTAAAGAAAGGGCCGCACCTTCGGCAAAGAGATCGAGGACGGAAAGATTAAGGTTCCAAGACCAGATACCAGTGTTATTGTCTCCGATCGCATTATTAACACCAGTGGCCGAGGCATCGGCGTAACCAGCCCAGCCCGCTAGATTTAAGACTCCTGGGATAACTTGGGCGCTCGCCTGAAGACCGAAACGGTTAGCAGTAGTACCAACGTTACCGAAGGGACGCTCGGTGAGAGGGCTGCTGACGTTACCGAATAAACCAGAACTCATACTGGCTGCAGTTTGATAACTGTAAACGTAAACGAAGTTAATATCGGCAAATTTGATGAAGGAGAAACCAACCTGAGCACCCGCACTGTAGGAACCGTTAAATAAACCGCTACCAGGGTTAGGATTGCTGGCTCCATTAGTCCCACCCTCGGCTAGGTAGGTTCCCGTAACTTGGAAAACATCGCCAATGTTGAATCTGACCCCAGCACCAACACCCGAAGGACCACGGAAAACGATGTTATTGTAGCGTTGACCGCGAGATAAAGCACCTGTACCGCTATCAGCTAGGAAGGGGTTAGCAGTGATGAAAACGTCATCTAGGTTTAACTGGTTAGCACCAACCCAAATGGTGATTTTACCGAAGGGAGTGCCGATGGGAGCGCGGTAGAACAAGTCATCGATGGTGACATCATTGTCCCGGCCATCATCGTATGCCAGACGGGTCATGTTGGTTCTTGTCGGACCGTTCTGGTTGAAAGTGGTGTTAAAGTTACCTGCTTGTAAACGGGTTCTCAACAAATCTTTACCGGTGAAGCTGGTTTCAAAGTTGAGTCGTACCCGATTATTAAATACTGTTTGAGTTTCATCTTGATTGCTGCCATCAGTAACTGTACCGTTGGTATTGGTAATGGAAGCTTGACCACCCCAGCTATCGGCGATACTGAAGATTACCTCACCTCTGAGTTTGGTGGTGGTAGAAAATTGATTATTTTCCAAGAAAGCAACGCGCTGTTCCAGGTTATCTACTCTAGCACCTAAAGCCGCTAGTTCGGTCTCAAATTCAGCGACAAGACGTTTTAATTTATCGATATCTTCTCTGAGTACAGCGACACCATCTTGAATTAAACGTTCCATGACGTTTAAACAAGCGTTTAAACCTGCGGCAAATTCCCAACGAGTGGTGGCGCGATCACCGCGGAAGGTACGGTCGGGAAAACCAACGATACAACCATAACGCTCTACAAGACTTCTTAATGCCTCGTAGGCCCAAGCGGTGGGAGATACGTCCCGCAGTTGGTTAACGCTAGTCACCTGGGACATGGAACCCTGATAAACACCCGTATTAATCTGCTGACTATTTTGGGCGCGCTGAATGCGATCGAGTTGTTGTTGCGCAGCCGGATCAATTTTAAGTTGAGGTGTCCCCGGCATAGTCTGAGCCACTGCGCTGCCAGCAGCCGCCACGGAAGCACCTAATACTAAAGGAGTTACCTTTACTAAATTCTTGAATAGTTTTGACATGGGTCAATCCTCACACCTTATTCTATGGATTGAATGGACTATGAATACAAACAGACTATATGTTTAGCCTGAATTATACTCACATTCTATGCTAATTCCCTCTTGGCTAGGTTAAGTTAATTTTATGATATGACAGAAAAATTTCTGTCTGATCTTATTAAGATTAGGACTTACGCACTTGACAAATTAACTATGATGTGCATCAATGAAAATCCCTCCTTTCAGACTTGCGGCGATTAACTTCCCAACGATAGCGATCGCTCAAAAGCCATCAAGAAATCAGGTTAAAATGCTCGAAACCCTTACATCACATTTAGTCAATCCTGTCAATAGGCAAAACCTAAAGATTTTGTTAAAATCTCAGCCATCAGCCTTTTCAGTGATCAGTTATCGGTGATCAGTTATCAGATGTGAGTTTTCAGTTCACTGATTAGTTCTGGGGAGCATCTCACCTTTGTAACCCCTAAATCAGGTTTTATGTCAAGCGATCCTGTTTGAAAGCCTTGCTAGAAACCAGTTTTAGGGACAAGTAAGTAGTCGGACATAAATAAAGTTAACTATGTTAAGTTTTGTAAATTGCTGTATCTATGACTTCTGGGCAAGGGGTTCGGGTGTTTAACATTTCGTTACATAGCACTGTTTATTTTTGTCCAGGTACTTATAATTACTCACTTGCATAAATGAGATGCTCCCTCACTGATTACTGTTTACTGTTCACTGATCACTGTTAGGCTTTTTTGAAATCAAAAAGTGCCATTTCTTGGAGTGGTCGGGGGGAAAATTCAGGGACTTTTTCCCCGAAAATTAGGTAATTGACCCTCTGAAAACGGGTAAAACCCTACACCCGACACCCTACACCCCACACCCTACCCCCACGAAAAACTTTTTGCCGCAAACCCTAAACTAGGCTCGATCGAGTAAGTTAGAATCGAGGATGATAGATATAGTGCTAGACTTTGGGGTTAGGCTATAGTAGGCCGACTCCTTGAGTTAAAAACAGCCGGATTGCTTGTGAAAGCTGACGGCTATAGATAAAGACTCGATTATTGAATTTAAGCACCGAGAAGGGAGATAAAGATGGTCAATTTTGGGCTGAATTCGGCCAGTATCTTAGGAATTTTTCTGGCAGTGGCCGGAGCCGGGTTATACTTCCTGCGCTCGGTGCGGCCGGAACTTTCCAGGGATCATGATATATTTTTTGCTGCCGTTGGTTTACTGTGCGGTTTAATTCTACTTTTTCAAGGGTGGCGACTGGATCCGATTTTGCAATTCGGACAATTTTTGCTGACTGGGGCAGCGGTGTTTTTTGCCTTCGAGACGGTAAAATTGCGGGGTTTAACCACGGAACAGGCCCGCCGCGGCACGTCTTTTGTGGATGAACGTCCTGTGAGTCGGGAATATCGGGCCGAATTAGAACCCCTCGACACCTACGAACCGGAGGAACGTTACGAAGATAATCCCCGTTTACGCGGTTACGATGATCCCCGCTCTTCGCGCACTTCTAGTTATCAGGACGAGGAACCCCGCAGCACCCGCACCCGTCGGCCGGCCGATACTAGCAGTCGCAAAACCAGTAATCGTCGTCCCCGCAATAGTTCCCCCACTAGCGATCGAGATGTTTATGATCAGCGCCGTAGCGGTGATGATTGGGAAGAAACCAGTCCCCGTCCCCGTCCTCGTCCCGCTAGTGAAGAGACGAGCAGTAAACCGCCCCGCACTAGCCAAAAACGTCGTCCTCGCCCAATAATTGAGGACGATCCGCCATTTAAAGGGGAATACGTCGATTATCAACCGGTCGATCCTAGGGATGCCGGCGATCGAGAAGATTGGGAGAGACCGGATAATAGTGAACGGGAGTCGAGTAATGATCATCCGACTAGGTTTGATTATTAAGGAGTAGGTCCGATGACCAAAGCTCCCTTTTTACTGTTTATCTGCTTGTTTTTAGGGGTTATAGGCGGTTGTAATCTCAATAACCCCGGTTTATCTACAGGAACCCTAAACAGTCGCTATAATGACGAAAAACCTGCCCTGAGTGGTGATGGTCGTTGGATTGCTTTGCTGTCTAACCGTCGCGGTAGTAATCAGATGCTGCTTTATGATTTGCAGACAAAACAATACCAGGCCCTAGGGGGATTATATACGGGTCAAGAAATTACCGATAGCCCCAGTTTAAGCCAAACGGGGCGTTATCTGGCTTATGTGGTGATTATTGAAGGTCGTCCCGTCATCGCTTTATATGACCGCATTACCGATCGTTCTGAGTTATTGAGTCAAAATTATCGCGGTTGGTTGCGAAATCCCCGTCTTAGTCCCGATGGTCGTTATCTTGTCTTTGAGTCCGCTCGTCGGGGACAATGGGATGTGGAGGTTCTTGATCGCGGTCCGAATATCGAGTTAGATCTTCCCGATGGCAGTCCCATTGAAAGTCCCAAACCGTGAAACGTTATTTTTTTATTAGTCTTGTTGCTGTAATTAGTTTGTTAACTGGATGTGCGAGTTATCCCAGTTTATTGTCTTTTCCTTTCGATCGAGGGGGGAGAAGTTTAAACAGTGCTGCTAGTGAATTAACTCCCTATCTTGCCTCTCGATATATAGTTTTTGCTTCCGATCGCAATGGTTCCCAAACTATCTATCTTTTTGATGCCATTGATCGCCGTTTATTGCCTTTACCCGGACTAAATTCTCTCGATCAGATCGCTTCTAGTCCTTCCATTAGTGAAGATGGTCGTTATATCGTTTTTACTGCTAGTCGTCAGGGAAAAACGGCTATTTATCTGTATGATCGACAAACTCAACAGAGAAGGGAAATTGCTCCCGATCTCCTCGCAGAAGTACGCAATCCTATCATCAGTGCCGATGGTTCTAAAGTGGCTTTTGAAGCGGCAAAAAATGGGCAATGGGATATTATGATTTACGATCTATCCGGACGGGTATTAGTCAATGAAAATCAGTGATTATTAAGTAATAGGACAAAATTAACTTCTTAGTTAGGAAAGGCAAGAGGCAAGAGGCAAAAGGTAGTTAGATATGTATAATTAATTGTGTCTAGCTACTTATCACCGCCACCCGGGAAAACTTTTTGCCGCAAACCCTATCTTAAACCCATAGCTTGTAGTCGATGTTCTAGAAACTGTTTTCCCTGTTTTTCCCCGTCAGCAATCAGACGCTGGATATTGGCAGGAGAGCGATCGAGTTTACTTTCGTAGTTGAGACTATTGGCTAATTCCGCCGACATTTCGATCATAGGAATATGGTAATCTTGATCGGGATCTTCCGGGAAAGATTTAGGAATTTTAAATGGTTCTTTTAATTCGATCTCGCGCAAGAATTCTTCTTTAAAGGCTCCTTTGAGAAATAATTGATTGAGAAAGTCAATCTGATCGAGACCTTGAAATAGGGAAACATTCCCTTCTAATTCATTGCGGCGATCAGCAATATCATCGGATTGCACGGGGATCTTATCTCTAGAGGTGGGATTAATTTTAATTACCCAAATTTCATCGGGAATATTTTCGACTCCGACAAATTCACGGCGAATTAAAGAACGGATGGGGGGATTATCGGAAAATAGTCCATCCCAGTAGGCCATAGTTTCAATGGTGACGGCAGGAAAAATGTTAGGAACACAGGCAGAAGCTAGGATATGTTCAATTTTAACTGCTTCCTCGCGCGAGTTAAATTTACTTAATTTTCCTGTCAGGACATTACAGGCCCCCATTAATAAAATTGGTGGTTCTGGTTTAGCTCCCCAAGTGGCTAATTCCGAGAAATCAATATGCGCTCTTAGTAACTGATCAAAGTTGGTAAAGCGACCGCGTAAACCGTAGGTAGCTAGGGAAAATAAGGTTTTAGTAATCGGAGAGGAAGGACTGAGATTATACTGGGGAATTAATCCTTTGCTGGCTAATTCTAGGCTTTTAATGGCTGAGTCATTAAATAGCTTTTCTTGGGGAGTTCGAGCGCTATTATCTTCCCAAAAATCAATCATTCTTTTCCAAACGACGCTATCACCTTTTTCGAGAGCATACCAGATGAAAAATGCACAGATAGCACCGCCAGAAGTACCACTGAGACTGACAATATTAAAGTAATCTTGCACTTTATTGTCAAATAAGGCTTTCAAGGCACCGGCAGTAAAAGCAGTTTGACTGCCGCCTCCCTGACAAGCGATCGCAATTTTGGCTTTCATAAATATCCTTTGAATGGCTTCTATCTAAGCCCTAGGCTTTTAATTTAAGGTTAATTGAAAACCTAGAATCGGACCCAAAAATATAGAAATTTTTCTGATTTTCACAGAGCTGCTCGGTAGATTTTGCCATCACTTCTAGAAAAGGAGCGAGTTTTCAGGGAATTTTCTAGGTAATCAGCCGGCGAATCGGGAAGTAATTAGCGGCAAGCCATCAGACTTGGGTGCATCTCATTGACAAGGCGGACAATAAAGCACCCGTATCATTGTCCTTGGCATATTCCTCAAAGGTAATATTTAAAAAACTGTCAATTTCTTCTGGATGTTCGCAGTAGTATTCTTCTTCAACTTGTTCAAATGTTCTGTATTTACCCATGACTTAGATGCTCCTTCCCATAAGCTTTCGCCGCTTCAATATCCTGTGTTTGGCTGCTTTTGTCGCCGCCACACAACAAAAGCACAATGTTGTCACCCTCTTCCCCGAAATACACACGGTAGCCAGGTCCGAAGAACATTCGTGATTCTGAAAGTTCTTATAGATAATCATAAAAAGGTGCGTTAACAAAGTGTAACGCACCCTACTGGACTGTTTCAGCTAATTTGGTGCAATAGATTCTCCCGATTCCTCCTCCTCAAACACAGGATAAAGATGTTTCAGCTTGACCCTAGCATCGCTGGTCGTAAACGT
>NZ_SFBY01000299.1:0-5700 GCF_007095505.1 Microcystis sp. M_QC_C_20170808_M3Col | reverse complement strand
ATCAAAAAGTACCAGGCATGGGAGTGATCAGGGGGAAAATTCAGGTACTTTTTCCCTGAAAATTAGGTAGTTGACCACCTGAAAATCGGTAAAACCCATCCCCCATCCCCCATCCCCCATCCCCCAACCCCCAACCCCCACCGAAAAACTTTTTCAGCAGACCCTAATTAGAATGCCAAAAGATCAGGAAAAACGCCCCAAGGCCACACCAATCAGGATAGTAACCCCGAAAAAGAGACGATACCAGACAAACACCCAGGTACTCTGTTTTTTGAGATAATCTAATAACCAGGCGATCGAAAGATAGGAAAATATCGCCGAGGAAATTACCCCAATAGCGAGGGGAATTAATTCACTGGTGTTAATCTGGTCGAGAACTCCTTTAAATTCCACTAAACCGGCTAAAGTTATCGCCGGAATCCCCAAAAGAAAGGAAAATCGCGCCGCTACTGCCCTTTCTAATCCCATGAATAACCCGGCAGTTAAGGTGGACCCAGAACGAGATACACCCGGTATGAGGGCTAAAGCTTGGGCTAATCCCATTAAAACCCCGTCTTTTTGTCGCAAAGTCTCAAAACTGCGTTTATGTTTCCCGATTTTTTCGGCTGTAGCTAAGAGTAAAGACATGACTATAGAGGCACAGGCGATCGCTGTCATGCTTCTCAGGGGGGAATTATCTAAATCGGGAATGAAAAGTTTCATTAACAAACCGAAGAAAACGATCGGAATTGTGCCTAGGATAATCCCCAGGGCTAAACGAAAATCCTGGGAACGATAATCGGAACTAGCCACCGCTTTCACCATTCCCGTGGATATTTGCCTTAAATCCTGCCAAAAATAGGACAATACCGCCGCAATACTGCCCAATTGAATCACTGCTGTATAGGTGACACCGGGATCTCCCCAACCCAAAAAGACGGGAATCGCTTTTAAATGAGCGGTACTACTAATCGGTAAAAATTCCGTCACTCCCTGCACAAATCCCAAAAAAATCGCCTGTAACCAGTCAATTTTGGCTAGAGGAATCCTATTCGTGGTTGATTGGGCAATGGCAGCGGGTGTAATCGCCAAAATCACTGTTATTATCGCTATTCCTAGCCATTTATAGCTTTTTTTCAGTAAGGAAAACATCATTTTTCAGTAAAAAAAGGGGTTGGGTGTAGGGTGTGGGGTGTGGGGAGACCACTTCGTGCGCGTTGCGGGGGGAGATGGGGAAATTAACTAATCAATATTACTGCCTTTTGTCTATGTCCCATTCTCCTGTCTCGGAGTCTCCTGTCTCCTATCTCCTGATTTAAGCATAAATACTTGTTGACAACTCATAGTCGTTATGAGTACACTTAATTTAGACAAACTCAAAATGAGTACGACTTAGCAATTAGGAGTTGACGATTATGCTACCAAACCGAGAAGGCCAGAGAGTTCCCGATGTCACCTTTCCCGTGCGTCAAAATAATCAATGGGTGAACATCACCAGCGAGGAATTATTCAAAGGAAAAACCGTTGTTCTTTTTGCCTTACCGGGGGCATTCACTCCCACCTGTTCCACCTCCCATTTACCCGGATATAACGAATTAGCCCCAGTTTTTCGGGAAAATGGCGTAGATACTATTGTTTGCTTGTCGGTAAATGATACCTTTGTCATGAACGAGTGGGCAAAAGACCAAGAATGTGATAATGTCCTCTTGATTCCCGACGGAAACGGCGAATTTAGCGCAGGAATGGGGATGTTAGTCGATAAAGCTGACTTAGGTTTCGGTAAACGTTCTTGGCGCTATTCGATGCTAGTCAAAGATGGTGTTATCGAGAAAATGTTCATTGAACCGGAAGAACCGGGAGATCCTTTCCAAGTCTCCGATGCAGAAACGATGTTACACTACATCAACCCATCCGCCAAAAAACCGCCTTTAGTCTCTCTTTTCTCGAAAGTCGGCTGTCCCTACTGCCTCCGGGCCAAGAAAATGCTAGAAGAAAAAGGCCTACAATACGAGGAAATTATCCTCGGACGCGATGCCACCAGTCGTTCTCTGCGGGCCATGAGTGGCAATACCACCACCCCACAAGTCTTCATTGACGGCCAGTTAATTGGCGGTTCGGAAGAATTAACGGCTTATTTAGGAGCATAATCAATTATCAGCTAGACAAAGGACTAGGCATTAAGTTGAGGACATTCTTAAATTTTGGCACTGATTCACAGCTTACTGTTGCCTGTCCCTGTTACAAAGGCGCAGGACTTGCACCCATAATGTAAACATGGTGAACATTTTTCAGCCAATGTCCAAGAGAGCCTTTTTTGTTTTTCAATTCAAGGAGAAAGATTATGGTAGCCACTCCAGTCAAAACCAAAACTACGGGACAATACTACCCCACCCGCATCGATTTAGCATTAGATATCCGCAAAGCTGTTGTGGAAATCTTAAGCCAAACCCTTGCCGCTAGTTTAGACCTAAAAACTCAGGTTAAACAAGCCCACTGGAATGTAAAAGGTTTAAATTTCTACCAATTGCACAGCCTATTCGACGAAATGGCCACGGAATTAGAAGGCTATGGTGACATGGTAGCAGAACGGATTACCGCTTTAGGTGGAACCGCTTTGGGAACAGCGCGCATCGCTGCCGCTAACTCGATTCTGCCAGAATATCCGGCTGATATCGTCGATGGTAGTGAACATATCGTTGCTTTAGCCGAACGTTATGCTTTATACGCTTCCCATCTTCGTTCTGCTATTGATACCACCGGCAATCAAGGGGATGCCGACACAGCAGATCTCTATACGGAAATCTCCCGGGACATCGATAAACGTCTCTGGTTCCTAGAAGCGCATCTGATTAAATCGGAAGATGTTATCAGATAAATTTGGGGTGTGTTAACTTAGCTTAATACACCTTAAATTCTCGTAATCGGTAAACGTAGCCAATCGCTTAACTGTTGTGCCAACCAATCTAATTCGGCTTCGCTAACATCTTCACTAGCAGTGATAATATATTCTCGATGGTTGGCAATGAGAACCAGACAAGGAGGAATAATATTAACATTTTCTCCCTGCATAGTGACAGTAACATTGCGACGAATAAGACTAGAGATTTCGGAACTAGCAGCATCGGCAGTTAGTTTAAATTTTAGCCCCCAGAGTTTTTGGTAGAGAGAAACTTTTTTGGGGGTAATTTTTAACTCTAGTTCTCCCTGCCAAAAAGATTTCCATAACTGCCAAGATAAACTAGAGGAGATTAAATTGAGCAGAAAAATTAGGATAATCGGGATTAAAAAAGCGACCAGTTTGAGATCATAAATAGCGACTATGGTTAAGAGAATGATGGTAAAAAATAGGGATGGTAAAAACTGTCTTAACTGGGTTTTGAGATTATTGAAAAACTTTTGTTTGGTTTTACTAGCGATTTTTATTTGCAGGAGATTATCTTTTTTATAAACAGTAACTTCGCTGCCGTAGGGTTTGGTCAGATTGCCAATAGATACTAGGATCAATTGACAACTATATAAGCTGGCTAAAGCTTCTGTCACCGAACGAAAATGAGAGTCTGGGGAGGAGTTTGATAATCTTTTTAACCAATAGATGAAAAAAGCACTTAGATTAGTTTTTTGCTCAAAGTTTTCGGGTATGTAACGATGCTTAACCCCCGTGGCTAAACTAATCAAAGTTTTGCCTATATCCTGTAAGTCTCTGGTGGGAGAATCGGAATCAAAGGCAAAATCAACTAGATAAAAACGATGGGACTGGGTATCAAAGAGGATATTACTAAGTTTTATATTGCCGTGGTTAAGGGGTACATCCTGCTGATGGAGATAGGAGAGAATCTCCAAAAGATATTTGGCAATTTGTTTTAGATCTTGTTCGGCTAACAAATAACTGGAGCTAACATAGTTTTCTAAAGGTTGCGCTGATAAATAAGGCCGGACAATAGCGATGATTTGTTCTTGGGATGAATCTATCTCAAAGCTATCGAGATATTTCGGGAGAGATGGGTGGGAGAGTTGTCGCAATAGGGCAATTTTACCAGTTATTTCTCCGATAAACTGACTCCCTTGCCCCCTAGGAACAGAAATAAGTTTAATGATAACTAACTCGTTGGTGTGTCTGTCCCTAGCTAAGATAGTTTTTTTTCCCAGTAACTGTTGGACTTGATAACGACTATGGAGAACTCGATCGAGCATGGGGGAGGATGGAGTAAGTAGTATCTCTAGGATAGCTCACTCTGGAAACTATAGCCCCCATCTTTAGCATCCTTTTAATATTTTAACAATTGATTAAAAATTGCCGCTTTACCTAGAAAGAATTGCTAGTCCAGTCCTATTTGAGTTATTTTAATTATCTATTCGCCAAGGCTGCCGGCAAGGGGAGAGCAAAAGGGAACCGTGAGCATTTCTAAGACTGCCATGACTTTTTCTTGTTAGTTAATTGCCTAGGAATCCTAACGGATTGCTGAACATATTACTGTCTTAACCATGGTTTCAGTTTTAGCGAACACTCACGCCTAATTGTAGCATTTTTATCGATTTTTGTCAAGATATATTTGACATTTTTTTATCTTATTTATTTGACAGAATTTATTAGAAAAAGGGTTTCTAAAAGAAACCCTTTTTCTGCCTTTCAACTAATCCTATTTGACCTAATAGGTAAGGCTGAATGGTGTGGTTGTCATTGGCAGCGCGGTGATAGATAGGGTTTCCAACTAATCCTATTTGACCTAATAGGTAAGGGAGTTCTGGGGAAATGACGCATCTTTCTTGGGGGAGTACTCGTTTCCAACTAATCCTATTTGACCTAATAGGTAAGGAAAAGTATTCCTAAACATAAACATTGTAGCAGATGTTGTAAGTTTCCAACTAATCCTATTTGACCTAATAGGTAAGGTCTTGGCGGAAAAGCTGCGATTCAGAAGTATCAGTTAACTCAAGGGTTTCCAACTAATCCTATTTGACCTAATAGGTAAGGCAAAAACTCAAAAGGAAACGGATGTCTTGGATGTTTTCTTATGTTTCCAACTAATCCTATTTGACCTAATAGGTAAGGCGCAAGAAAATGACAGGAGAGAAAATTCAATTTGATGCTCGTTTCCAACTAATCCTATTTGACCTAATAGGTAAGGGTTTCACAATGATCGTTTTTAAACAAGGTCAGGGTTTAGTTTCCAACTAATCCTATTTGACCTAATAGGTAAGGAGTACCCCTTGGAAAGCCTTATCGAGAGGGGAAGACAGACACCCAAATCGACGCACCTGCAATCCATAGGGTAAAAAAGTGGTAGTGGGGGGGGTAAAAGTCCCGATACCAAAGGGTAGAACCCTGACTGGGAGAGCAATCGACACACCTCAACCAGAGAATCGGGGTTTTGGGAGTCGGGGAGAGACTGCATCGATTTTCAGCCAAGAGTTCTTGGACAAGCTAGATGATATAGACAGTTGGGGGTGGTTGAGGAGGAGAACCTCCCATCACCAACACCCTAGAGACAGCTTCTTCGGAAATCCCATAGAAGCGTACATCATCCTCTTGAGGATTGACCCTTTCTACTACTTTAGCGTACAGTTTCCGCATCTCGATGTTTAATTAATTTTGCTTAACTAATTAGGGTTTGCGGCAAAAAGTTATTGAAAAGTACAGGTCTCTTAATCAATGATTTCACTTAGCTACAAGCATAAGCTTTAGTTGTTGATTAGTTTCTAAGTCATAACTTATTGTCATCA
>NZ_SFBY01000298.1:0-7039 GCF_007095505.1 Microcystis sp. M_QC_C_20170808_M3Col | reverse complement strand
GCGTAAGACTTCTGTTAAAGAAGCAGCATCCCGTGAAGCGTCAACCCCATTCAGCGACCATTCTAAAAAGGTGGCGTGGTGAGGAATCGCCGTCCGTTTTACGGCGGCGAGGATGTCAATCAGCGCGACTACTCAAAGGGTTATTGAGATTGCTAGTGCCAGGACGTTTAACACTATGGGATTGTAACAGCGAGATCGCGTGTTGATACTGGGGATCATCCTTAGTTCCCAATAAAGAAGGATCATCGCGGAAGCGCAGCTGTTGTTCCTGGGTTAACTCGATCTGCACATCGGGTTTAATGCCTTTTTTGTAGATATTTTCGCCGTTGGGGGGATAATAACGGGCAATTGTCACCGCTAAACCGGAACCATCGGAGAGGGTGTGTACCGATTGGACGGTACTCTTGCCATAGGTCGATGTACCCACTAAAGTCGCCCGGCCATTTTCTTTCAGCGCCCCAGCGAGGATTTCGCTGGCGCTGGCGGAACCTTTGTTCACCAAGACCACGAGGGGTAAATCGGTAATAGCAGTGTTATTGGCAGTAAATTGGCGATCACCGCCTCGTCGATCGATGGTGCTAACGATTTTGCCCTGTTTCATCCACATACGAGCTATATCGACACTAGCAAATAGTAACCCGCCGGGGTTGCCCCGCAGATCGAGAACATAGCCGGATATCTGTTGTTGACTTAATTCCTCGATCGCCTGTTTCATTTGTTCGGCTGCGTGGGAACTAAATTCATCCAGTTTGATATAACCAACTTTCACCCCAGCTTCCTCTTTGAGGGTATAGCTAACCGAGGGGATTTCGATATCTACCCGGGTCAAAGTCACTTCAAATACCCCTTGATCGGGACGGGCAAGCTGTAAACTAACGCTAGTACCCACTTCTCCCTGTAGGGCTTCCATTGCTTGTTCTAAGGTCATTAAAGCGGTGGGTTTGCCATTAATTCTGATCAGGCGATCGCCTGTTTTAATTCCCGCTTCCTTGGCGGGGGATTTTTTCACCGTATCGACAACGACCAGATCGCTAGTGCGTTTATCGAGGGCTAAACGTACCCCAATTCCCGATAATTCTCCGGAAGTTTGACTGGTGAGGACAGAAAATTCACTAGGAGTTAAAAAACGGGTATAAGTATCGCCCAAATCCTTTAAAGCTTCCCGAATTGCCGTGTAAGCTTGTTGGGGATGAGTATAATTTCTGCTTAACAATTCTTGACGTTTTTTTTGCCAATCAATTTGATGAAAACTACGATCTACAAATTCATTATTAACAATTTGCCAAACCTGGTCGATGACTGCTTTCGGGTTATCTTCTAAGGGTTTTTCCCCTTTGGCTGCGGGGGTAAGGACCATCAGGGAACTAACTGCTAGGGTAGCGATCGCACCTCCAGATAGGAGTTTCTGCACGGAAACGAACGAGGGACGCGACTGGTTCATAAAGACAAAGCCAAAATAAGATTGACGTTTCAATAAAGCCATTCAAAAAGCGGGAGCATTTTGCCTTTGAGGGAGGTGAGGAGCAGTGTTAACTACGACTTCCCTAGAGATTAGGGAGTTCCTTGTCTGGCTCTAATATCCACTATAATTCTACTTCTATAAAATCGAGTAATATCTGTCGATGAATTTTTCCTAAAGGACGAGTCTGATTAATCTTCTCGGAATAGTATTCCCCTTGAAGGATGGCAGCCGGGGGTAATAATGCCAAATCTTGCCCTTCCGTTTGCACTAATTTTTCTAATTCCACGGTCAGGGGTACATGATAAAGATAACGGGAGAGATTATCATCGTTATAAGAGCGAAAATAGCCTAAACTAGGGGCTTCGTAGTTAATTTCTTCTTTTAACTCTCGTTTTAACCCTATTTCTGGATTTTCACCCGCTTCTAAGTGACCACCAAATAAACCCCACACCCCCGGATAGAGAATCGTCGGGATGTCGTCGCGCAACTGCATTAAAAATCGACCGTCCTGTTCTAAAATCGCCAAAGCAACGAATATCATCAGTTATCAGTTATCAGTTATCAGTTATCAGTTATCGGTTATCGGGTTTTGGTATTTTCTTGGCAGGTTTTTAGAATAGCCCAAAGCATTTTACCAATTTCCTCTGCGTCATCATTGATACTTTGAAAGGCTCTTTCCTCTATGTAATTCGTGTCTTTCAATAGAGACAGCCAATACTTTGTTTCTAGACACTCCTTATAAGCTATTGACATTTTAGCTCGAAAATCAGCTTTAGAAATAGCTCCATTAGCCTCGGCAATGTTAGCCCCGATTGAAGTGCCACTCCTTAATAGCTGTTTTGACAAAATATATTCTTGTTTAGTTTCACACAAATATTTATAGCCTTTAACAATCCTAATGGCAAATTTATAAGCTTTGTCATAAGCTTTACTCTCCATCTGTTTACCCCGCTACTGATTACTGATTACTGTTTACTGTTTACTGTTTTTCTCCCTTTGTTTATGGGGTAAAAAGAAAGCATCGAGGGGGTCCCGGACGGGTTTAACCACTGCGGGGGGTTTGGGGGGAATCGCTTCTGCGACGGGTTGCACGGGTGGATTGGGTTTAACGGGGGTAACGACGGGAGTTTCTGGGGGTTTTGTTTCAGCAGCGCCCGGAATTGTCACCTGTCGGGGATTTTCCAGGGGTTTAGTGGAGAGTGGGGGAGAATTATTTTCTGGGGGTTTAACTTCTGAGGTGGGGGAAGGTTTAATTTCTGGGGACGGGGAGGGAGTGGGAACCGAATTAACTGCTACTGCATCCATCTGTTCTAATTCCAGCACATACAATTCGTTAACGCTTTGGGAACCCTGGGGAATAGCCTCAAAGTCAATTTTGCCCTTAATGACGATTTCTTCGCCTTGACGGGGTAATTTATTGCTATTGGTGCGAATCCAAATCTTACCCGACCCATCCTGCAAAAGATAGGCTCCTCCAGTTAAAAAAGGGGCATAATTGCTCACGGTTCCCCTAAGATAAACTAAAGCGCCTTTTGGTTTTTCCTGTAATTGCTCGATCGCTGTTAGGGGAGGATCACCGATGTAGGGAACGGCAATACCGAGGTCAGCAAGGGTACTACAACCGAATAACCCTAGCAATAATAATAAACTGCCGATGCGCCCTACACGAGTCTGGATAGACATTCTTGCTTTAACCTTAACGAGTGCGATTAGCCAATCTTTTTGACCATAGAATGGATCCGAAAGATTTTTGTTCTCGGTATTATCATAGAATGTCCGTAACTACTTGCCAAATTCTCGACGGGAAAGCCTTAGCTCAAAAAATCCAACTTGGTCTAGGAGAGCGCATCCAGAGGCTAAAATCTCAAATGGGACGACCTCCGGGGTTAGCGGTGTTGATGGTGGGGGATAATCCCGCTAGTGCCGTTTATGTCCGCAATAAGGAGAAAGCTTGTACTAAAATCGGCATGGCCTCTTTTGGTCGTCATTTTCCCACCGATACAAGTGAACTAGAAATTTTAGCGGAAATTGTCCGTCTCAATCAAGATGAGCGGGTGGACGGGATTTTAATTCAATTACCCTTACCTAAGCATTTAGATGCGGTTTCCCTTCTCTACCAAATTGACCCGAAAAAAGATGCTGATGGCTTACATCCTCTCAATTTAGGCGGTTTAGTGCGGGGTGAGGACTGTATCCGCAGTTGTACTCCTGCGGGGGTCATGGCACTGCTGAAAGAATATAATATTCCCATAGCCGGTAAGCACGCGGTGGTGGTGGGTCGCAGTATTCTAGTGGGGAAACCTTTAGCTTTAATGTTATTGGAGGAAAACGCTACGGTAACTATTGCTCACTCGCGCACAGAAAATCTGGCAGAAATAACCAGAAGTGCCGATATTTTAGTACCTGCTGTCGGTAAAGCCAATTTAATCACTAAAGAGATGGTAAAACCCGGTGCAGTGGTAGTGGATGTGGGGATTAATCGCGTCGCTGACCGTTTGGTGGGCGATGTGGACTATGCTGGGGTTTTAGAAGTAGCTAGTTATCTTACTCCTGTCCCCGGGGGTGTCGGTCCGATGACGGTGGCAATGTTATTAAAAAATACCTTGTTAAGTTACGAACGCAAGTTATAAACCCTCAGCTACCAGCTATCAGCTATTCAGTAATTCTATGGTGAGGTACGAATTTTTCGTTTTGGGGAGTCGGTCGTCGGTCGTCGATACCAAATTAGGTGTGTGATAATTTTTGCTTATGGAATCGTGAAATGCTTATCGGGCAAGACTTTTAGGGCTATTTTGCGGATATTCTATCAGTATAGACCTCGTTTCCACACATAAACCAGAAGAGCCCTTTCTCTTTATGAGAGACGCTGTAGAATTTAATTTAACAAATATTACCGAGTATTTCAATTAAAGTTAACTCTATTTCTGGAAAGGATTCAATAAAAATACTTTCACCTCGATAATATTTCTGAATAGCTTGATAACTACCATGCAGAGGATGGCGATAAACTTCTAAACATTCTTCCTTGAGATTGACAATCCAAACTTCTTTTTTAATATTTGCTTCCGCATAAAGAGGAATTTTAGTATAGCGATCATAATCGATGGTAGAATCGGAAACTTCAATAATTAAATAGATATCTTGAGGACAAGGATAGGCAGCAACATAAAAATCCGATCGAGGTATTAGTAAACTTAAATCTGGTTCTGGTTGAGAATTATTATTTAATCTAATCGGATTTTGTACTCCTAAGAGAATAAGATCGCCAAATTTTTGATAAAGTAACTGTGTTAATCTAGCTATACCAGCAGCATGACGGGTTCCCATCGGTGACATTTTGATAATTTCTCCTCGAATTAATTCCACTTTTTCATCGGGTTTGATTATTCCCTGGGTTGCCATTTTTTCGTATTCTTCCACCGTAAACTTACGGGTAATCAGTGATAAAGACATTTTAACTACACTCCTAAGATTTCTGCAATAGTGAATTCTATATCGGGAAAAGATGTTATAAAAACCCTCTCATTTATAGAGTATTTCTGAATATTTTGATAACTACCATGCAGCGGATGGCGATAAACTTCTAAACATTCTTCCTTAAGATTGATAATCCAAACTTCTTGAATATTTGCCTCCGCATAAAGAGAAATTTTAGTATTGCGATCATAATCGATGGTAGAATCAGAAACTTCAATAATTAAATAAATATCTTGAGGACAAGGATGGGCAGCAACATAAAAATCCGATCGAGGTATTAGTAAACTTAAATCTGGTTCTGGTTGAGAATTATTATTTAATCTAATCCGATTTTGCACCCTGAGAATAATTTTCTGGCCTAGCTTTTGATAAAGTAATTGTATTAATCTATCTATACAAGCAGCATGACGGGTTCCCATCGGTGACATTTTGATAATTTCTCCTCGAATTAATTCCACTTTTTCATCGGGTTTGATTATTCCCTGGGTTGTCATTTTTTCGTATTCTTCCACCGTAAACTTACGGGTAATCAGTGATAAAGACATTTTAACTAAACTCCTACTTTCTCTTTATTCTATCTGGACAGCCTTGCAAGGGTTGAATTATCGGTATTTAAACCATTAATCGGGGGGATAAACTAACTTTTTGGGGACTTGTACTGATTTTTCGGGAAAAATCAGCGCTTGCCATGGCGACAAAACCGCTAAATCTAACGTCTAGAAAGCTGGGGTCGGATCGAAACTGCCCCAAAAAAGCTACTATAGGTCAGGTGTCGATGTTAGAAAAAATAGCCGTTCCCATCAGGAACATTAAGTCGAGAAATTTTATGGTTAAGCGAAAACAGCCTTATAGTTTAATTTATCTGCTCACTCTGGTGATCGGTTTAGTGATTGCGATCGCACCTGACGGACAAGCACAAACCCCCGACTCTAACACTCCTGCCAGCGATCCTAACGAATTGAAACCCTTAAATCAAGCCGATAGTGTCCTGAGTCTTCAGGGGGGACAACGTTTAGTGGAAGAAGCGAACGCCGCTATTAATGCCGCTAAATACGATGTCGCTGTGGACAAACTCAATCAAGCGCGCCGGATTTTTAACCAACTATCTAACTATCATCTGCAATTAGCTAATAGTTTCTCAGGAATTGACCCGAAAGTATTCGATTCTCAGCGTCAAAGTGCTTTAAACACGGGACAACTGCGGGATGAAGCCACCTATCAGCTTGCTTTGGTCCATAGGGCGCAAAATCAGCCAGAATTGGCGGTTCCTTTGTTAATTCAGGTGATTCAATCCCAAAACCCCACCAGTGAATTAGGACAAAAAAGCTATCAACAACTCTACGAGATGGGATTTGTCAGTACACCCATCTCCGCACCGACTCCCACCTCCGCAACTCCTAACAACTCCCCTCCACAGCAGTAAATTTTGTCCCTATTGACGAGCTTTCGGTAAAAATGGGATCAGAGTATCTTTAATTTTTTTGAGGAGTTACGATGGTTGACTTTCGCCAAGTAGAAGCGATGATTCAAGAACAAATCCCCGATGCACAAGTGATGATTCGGGATTTGACGGGAGGTGGCGATCATTTGGAAGCGGTGGTTATTTCTGGCGAATTTGCCGGCAAAACCCGCGTTAAACAGCATCAAATGGTTTATGGCGCTTTACAATCGGCACTGGCTACCGAAGCCATCCATGCTTTGGCATTAAAAACCTACACTCCCGACAGTTGGGCAGCAGAAAAATAACAATTATCAGTTATCAGTTATCAGTTATCAGTTATCAGTTATCAGTTAATTTTTTTGGCTTAGCGATTTTTGTCAATTGTTTTTGATCTAGAGCGAACTAATCAATTAAATCTCTTGCCAGATAAGGATTTAGTCGATTTATGCCCCCCTATCGAACCATACCAAGTAACGAAGAACCATTTTTTTCTGGTTTTCTTTGTGGCTAATTATCTTCACACAACACCGTCTAATTTAATTAGGGTTTGCTGAATAAATCTAAAAACCTTATCCAACAAGGTTTTTAGACTTTTTTTCCCTCAAAAAGTGCCGACCCTTGGAGTGATTGGGGGGAAAATTCAGGGACTTTTTCCCTGA
>NZ_SFBY01000297.1:0-14292 GCF_007095505.1 Microcystis sp. M_QC_C_20170808_M3Col | reverse complement strand
AATTCTATCAAATCGCTGTAACCATTGCAACATCGTTGTTAAATAAAAATCTTTCTCAATTAATTCTTAAGAATTTATAAATATTGCGAAATGTTAATTTAAATATTCTCAAGTTTTTGCAGTCAATAAA
The DNA here is from genome assembly GCF_007095505.1 of Microcystis sp. M_QC_C_20170808_M3Col. Lineage (NCBI taxonomy): Bacteria > Bacillati > Cyanobacteriota > Cyanophyceae > Chroococcales > Microcystaceae > Microcystis > Microcystis sp. M_QC_C_20170808_M3Col. Next base: position 14,162 of record NZ_SFBY01000297.1, on the reverse strand, counting down.
TAATTTTTACTTATCTTTGTCGGAAAATAGAACTCCTGCAAAAATCCCACATCTACCATGGGGTTAGGAGTGAGTATTCAGGAGACAGGAGACAGGAGACAGGAGACAGGAGACAGGAGACAGGAGACAGGAGATTATTTTTATTTATTCTTCCCACACCCGACACCCTACACCCTACACCCTACACCCCACACCCCACACCCCACACCCCACACCCCACACCCCACTTATTCAACAAAGATGAAAGAATCATGGCGAGAACGTCTGAATATCTCTCGAATAGCGATTAATGCCCCGAGGTTAACCATTGCTTTCTGGTTAGCGGTGGCCGTGGCGGGAATTTTGGCTTTTAGTTCCCTAAAATACGCTCTTTTCCCCGATATCAGCTTTCCAGTCGTAATAATTAACGCTCAAGCGGATTTAGCTACTGCTATCACCACGGAACAGCAATTAACTAAACCCCTAGAAAATCCCCTTTTCTCTCTCCCCGGTTGTCGCGATGTGTCCTCGACTACTTCCCCCGGACAGTCAGTAATCAGCGTTTTCTTTAAAATTGGCACAAATTTAGACAAGGCCACGGCAGCAGTTAAACAGGCTATCTCGCAAGTCCCTTTACCCCCTCAAGCTACCACAGAAGTTATCCCCGTTGATTTAAATGAGTCGGCAACAGTCACCTATGCGCTGGTGAGTGAGCAGAAAACTCTGGAAGAATTAAGCCAAATCGCCCAAGATAATTTAATTCCGCCCTTAAAAGCTCTCGAAGGTACGGCTAAAGTTAATTTACTCGGTCAAGGTACAGTTAGGGAAGATAATCCCCATAAAAGCTTAACCCGACCATTGCCCACGCTGGTGCGCTTTAACGGACAAGAGGTGATCGCAGTGCAGGTAATCAAACAAGGTGCTGCCAATAGTCTCGATCTGGCCGCCCAAGCAGAAAAACTGGTTAAAGACATAGCACAAAAACTGCCCGATGTCAAGATAATTTTAGCTGAAACCCAAGCGGAATATATTCGCGCTGCCCTACAAGGCACGATCGATGATTTACTTTTGGCAGTTTTGCTGTCGGTGCTGGTGATATTGATATTTTTAGGCAGTTTCGCCGCTACAATCATTTCTGCTCTGGTTATACCCCTATCTCTTTTGGGGACTTTCATTATCATGGCAATCTATGGGTTTAATCTGGAAACCCTGACGCTGCTGGCCCTCGCTTTGGTGATCGGCATTGTCGTGGATGATGCGATCGTTGATGTGGAGAATATTTCCCGTTTAATCGACGCGGGGGAAACCCCGAAAAATGCGGCACTCAAGGGGACAAGGGAGATCGGATTAGCTGTCACTGCTTCCACTTTAACCATTGTTGCCGTGTTTATACCCGTCGCTTTTATGGGGGGTGCGGTGGGACAGTTTTTCCAACCCTTCGGTTTAACTGTCTCGGCTGCGGTGATTTTTTCTCTGTTGATCGCCAGAACTTTATCGCCAGTTTTGGCAGTATATTGGCTGAAACCGCAGTCACGGGCAAAAATGACGAAACAAAAGCGACCGATTGAGAACGCCTATCGACGGCTCTTAAACTGGTCATTGCGTCATCGTTTGCTGGTCATTGCTATTGCCCTAATTACCTTTTTTGCGGGTATTGCCCTGATTCCTTTTATTTCTAGGGGATTTATTCCCCGACTCGATCGCGGCGAGTTTAATCTGGTTTATACTTCTCCTTTGCCGAAAATAACGCAAATTAGTCCTAATAAACCGACGGCTAAGATTTCTAGTGATAGTTTCGCTTGGATTTCCCAGTTAGCGAGTTCTCCCGAAAGTTTTCTTTTGCGTCGCACTATCCGCGATGGCAGCAAATTAGAAGCGCCGATTTTGCGGGATGGGGAAGTGGAATCGACTTTTATGATCGCCGGTTTACGGGGTGAGCCGAATCGTGGCAAAATTCACATTAAACTGAAGAGCGATCGTCAATCTCACACCAGTGCGGTGCAGCAACGGATTCGGCAAATTTTACCGACAATTAGAGGGGTGAATGTCAGTATCGAGGACATTCCTTTTGTGCAGACGGAAGCGGAAAAGCCGATCCAAATTGCGATTAAAAGCGATGATTTGCAGCTATTGCGCGATAGTGCCGAGAAATTGCGGGTTGAGGCCGCTAAAATCGCCGGTTTAAAGGATATTTCCCTATCATCTAGATTAAATGAGCGGGGGGATTTTTTGGCGATCGAGCGTTTAAATGGTCAACAGGCGATTTTTCTCAGTGCTAATCTTAGTCCGGATTTAGGATTAGAAGATGCGGCCATTAAAATTGAAGGGATTCCTTTACCGGAAGGGATAACTTTACAGCGTTGGGGTACTTCTTCTCAAAGTAGCGATGTTTTGGGCAGTTTTGGTCGCACTTTAATCCTAGCGACAATTTTAATGTTAGGAGTTTTATGGTTATTATTCAGAAGACTGCTAGAAACTATCGTCATCGCTTTATGTTTACCTTTAGCGATTGTGGGGGCAATGTTGGGGTTATTGGTAACGGGTAGTGAGTTTAGTATGATTTCTCTGATCGGGTTTATCTTCCTCTTGGGATTACTTGATAAAAACGCTGTGTTATTGCTGGATTATACTAACCAATTGCGTCAACAGGGTTGGAGTCGGGAGCAAGCGGTTTTAGAGACGGGAATGATTAGGTTAAGACCGATTTTAATGACCACTTGTTCGACAATTTTAGGCATGATTCCGATCGCTTTGGGATTGGGTACTGGTGCGGAATTGCGGCAACCCATGGCGATGGTAATTGTGGGAGGTTTAGTCACTTCTTCCCTGTTGAGTTTAATTGTTGTGCCTGTGTTATATCTAAGTTTAGAGGATGTTTGGAACCAGATTAAAGCCGGTCAAAAGTAGCTATTTTTACCGTTTTAGCTTCTGATTACTATAGAGTCGTTTGAATTCTTTTTGTTGTTGATTATGATCGACAATTGGCTCAGGATAACCACAACGATGTCTTTCTAAATGGGGGATTTTCCCGGTTACTAAATATTCCGTATCTACGGAAGCTAATTCCGGCAACCATTGACGAATATATTCCCCTTCTGGATCGAATTTTTGTGTCTGACTAGCGGGATTAAAAATTCTTAAAGGTTTCGGATCCATGCCACTAGAGGCACTCCACTGCCAACCACCATTATTAGCGGCTAAATCGCCATCAAAAAGTTTCTGCATGAAGTATTTTTCGCCTTTTTGCCAGTTAATAATTAAGTCTTTGGTTAAAAAACTCGCCACGATCATGCGACAACGATTGTGCATCCATCCTGTTTCATTTAATTGTCGCATCGCCGCGTCAACGATGGGATAGCCGGTTTTTCCCTCACACCAAGCTTGAAAATGTTCTTCGTTATCCTGCCAAGGAAAATGACGAAATTCTGTTCTATAAGCACCGACCGCCAATTCTGGGAAAAAATAGAGACAATGCTGGTAAAATTCCCGCCAGGCTAACTCTTGCTGCCAAGTGATAATACCATCTTTTGCTTCCTGGGCGCGGCAATTTTCTAATAACTCTAGGGTTGCCGTCCAAGTTGTGCGAATGCCAATCGCGCCAAATTTTAAAGCGGCACTCAAGCGCGAGGTGCCATCAACAGCGGGGAAGTTACGATCTTCTTGATAATTGTTAATAACCCCTTGACAAAATTCTTCTAATCTGCTACTGGCGGCCTTTTCTCCGGGGGTGAGGGGTAAGGGATTTTGCCAAGTAAAACCTAAATTTTCTAGGGTTGGTAAATTAATAGTTTCTGTGAGTTTCTCCCCTTCATTTTCGTCTAATCCTTGCAGGTTTTCTAGGGTTGTGGGGCTGGCTTTGGCTAATTGGCTCCAATTTTTCCAAAAAGGAGTATATACGGTGTAGGGGCTTTTTGAGAGGGTGAGGACTTGCCCTGGAGCGTGGAGAAGTTGATCCCAGAAGGTTTCTACCTCAATTCCTTTTGTTTGTAAAGCGGCAATTACCTGTTGATCCCGTTGACGCGCGTAGGGTTCAATATCGAGGTTAAAAAAAACTGCTTTTGCTGATAAATTGCTGGCTAAGTTGACGAGTGTTTGACTGGGGTTGCCGCGAATAATCAGTAATTGACTACCTTTTTGGCGATAATTTTTGGCTAATTCCTCTAGACAACCGAGGAGATAGGCAACTCTCGCAGAGGCGATATCATCCCCTTCTAAAATAGCAGGATCGAGGCAGAAAACCCCGATAATTTTCGGACTACGTTCCCTAGCTTTACTAAGTCCAATATTGTCCGAGAGACGTAAATCGCGACGATGCCAGAAAAGGATTAGATTTGACATAGAATGAGGTGATGAGAAGATTATCAGGAGCGAGATTATTGGGGGTAAAACTGCAAGCCAGAAATACTCTTTCTATAATTATAGGACAGTGGATAAAGAATAATTATCTAATTTTACAATCTAGCTGTGATTGGCAGTTAATTTATGGACAAAATCTCGATGTTCTGTTGTTTCTAACCCCCGCTGCAAAATCACTAAAACTTTTCCTAAGTCGCCCATTAATAAAGCGTTTTTATCTAGCCATAAACCGGGGAAGATTTGGGAGCGTATTATGCCATCACTATCGGTTTCTAGTTTAATATATTCTCCTGCCTGTAGCCGAAACCAATCAAATTCTTGTTCATAAAACCGCCAGACTAGATATTCTTGGACTTGATTGCGACGATAGACATTTAATTTTTGATGCACATCGTAGGAAGCACTAGAAGCGGCAATTTCGACAATTAATTCCGGCGCGCCTTCTACATAATCATCTTCACTAATTATGGATTGTCCTCCCTTTTCAATTCTTAATAGGGCATCCGGTTGGGGTTCGTTATCAATATCTAATCTCACAGTGGCATTATCACCCAATCTAACACCAGGAGTCGCCGCTTTATAGAGAGCTAACCATCCGATAATATTAGCATGAGGCTCGGCGTGACTTTCAAATCTGAGGGGAGATGCCATATAAACAATTCCTTCAATTAATTCCGCTTTTTTGAGATGGGGCATTGCTTGATAACGTCGTTCAAATTCCCATCGAGTTAATTTATCGCCGTTTTCTAGGGGAGGAATTGTTAAAGAAGCAGCCATTACTGGGGTAGTTATCATAAGTTCTCTCTTTTCACCCGTCTTCTTGTTAATCTTTGCCAGCTTTTAGATCACCAGTTTTTAGTCATCTTTTATTATTATAACATCGATAGGTAGGAGATGTTAGAGTAGTTTAACACACCCACAAACATCAATTAGAAGTCAATAAATAATCCATTAGTTTGAGCAAAGTCGTTTCTCCCATATTATAGAACGCTTGAGAGAAAACATTTCTCTGATTTTAAAATCTAGCTGTGATTATCAGTTAATTTATTGACAAAATCTCGATGTTCTGCTGTTTCTAACCCCCGCTGCAAAATCACTAAAACTTTTCCTAAGTCGCCCATTAATAAAGCGTTTTTATCTAGCCATAAACCGGGGAAGATTTGGGAGCGCATTATGCCATCACTATCGGTTTCTAGTTTAATATATTCTCCTGCCTGTAGCCGAAACCAATCAAATTCTTGTTCATAAAACCGCCAGACTAGGTATTCTTGGACTTGATTGCGACGATAGACATTTAATTTTTGATGCACATCGTAGGAAGCACTAGAAGCGGCAATTTCGACAATTAATTCCGGCGCGCCTTCTACATAATCATCTTGACTAATTATCGATTGTCCTCCCTTGTCAATTCTTAATAGGGCATCCGGTTGGGGTTCGTTATCAATATCTAATCTCACGGTACAATTATCCCCTAATTGCAGATAGGGGGTAAAAGCTTTATAAAAACCCAACCATAACATAATATGCGCGTGGGGTTCACCATGTTGGGTAATTCTCAAGGGAGATGCCATATAAACAATTCCTTCAATTAATTCCGCTTTTTTGAGATGGGGCATCCCTTGATAACGTCGTTCAAATTCCCATCGAGTTAATTTATCGCCGTTTTCTAGGGGAGGAATTGTTAAAGAAGCAGCAATTACTGGGGTAGTTATCATAAGTTTTCTCTTTTCAACCGTCTTCTAGTTAATCTTTGCCCGCTATCGGATCAGGCTTTTTTACTGATCTTCCATTATTATAACATCGATCGGTAGGGTGTGTTAAAGTAGCTCAACACACCCACAAACATCAATTAGAAGTCAATAAATAATCCATTAATTTGATCAGAGTTGATGCCCCCATTTTATCTACTCGATCAATGATATCATCTAGAGAAACAAAGGGCTTCTCCTTTAGAAAATTTCCAGTAACTGTTTTATTTATTCCCGCCTTTTTAAGTTGATTATAATCACAGGTATTCAAAAGCTCTAAAATCGACTTAGAAGAAGGAGGAGGAGGAGGAGGAAAAACACTAATTTTTCCTTCCAGTCTTTTGATTTCTTTTTGGTACTCCTCTCGGATTGCTTGTAACTGGGTTTCTAATCGTTTTTCAAGATTACTCATCCTCAATTCTAGAGGATTATCTATTATTTTATCTGGAGATAATAACTGCATTTGCTGTAAAGCAATATTCTCCGCTTCTTTATCAACTACAAAAGCGTTAATCATCTCGATGTCAGAAACTTTCTTATTAGCGATGACAGAAGCATAATATTCTAAATCTCCACTGATAATATTATAACGTTCATCAACTTTTTTATTATCAGCTTTTTTGAGAATAGCAGGGCGAATAATTCCACCCATTTCAATAATAAGATTGGCTAAATTCTCCAATTCAGTTTCAGAGAAAGTTTCTCTGGCAACGGAAGGATTAATATCAGTAATATCGACTCGTAAAAATTTCCACATTTATTTAACTCCTATTTTAGCTAAAACTTCAATTGCTAAGGCTTCAAATTCTGCTGCTGATACTCCCGCATCAGCTTGATGTTCCGCATAATCAATTATAGATTGGGGGGCAGGAATTTCTAAATCTCCCACGGTAACGTATTGATTTATACAGCGAGATAAAGGCATTCTTTCCGAGATAGTTGATTCCATCAAGGGTAAACTATATTTGTCTGGAATCACTTGTTTTTGTTTGGGAAAATTATATTTTAAGTATTGAGCGTGGGTGGAAATTTTGGAAGGTAAAACGCCTAAAATTTGTAGTGTTGGTTTGCCCAAATCTCCACGACTTTCATTGATTTCCTCTTGAACAAAGTTTTTAACGCTATCTAATCCTTGATTAGAAAACGGTTTAAGATCAGAAGGAATTATCAGATAATCAGCGGCAATTAAAGCAATGCGTGCATATAAATCAAGTGCGGGAGGTGCATCAATAATTACAATATCGTATTGATTATTTACTTTCTCTAATTTTCTTGCCAATCTAGCAAATACCGCTGCATTATCTTTAATTTTAGCTTGGTTAGCAATTAAAGATATGTGAGAGGGAATAACATCAATTTCTGGATGATTGAATCCTTGGGACTTTCTGACGATATTCTCAATAAAAATGCGGTTACTGTTATCTAGCAAATGAAAGACGTTTTTATCTTTTAAATCATCGTCATCATCGAATTGAAACTTAATTAAACCAACGGCAAAGGTACTATTAGCTTGAGCATCAATATCAATTAATAATACTCGCTTGCCTTTTTTACTCAAAGCTGCCGCTAGATTGGTAGCGACGGTGGTTTTACCAACACCACCTTTATGATGATAAATTGCGATGGTTTTCATGGGATTTCTGTTGTTGATTGTTGGAGAATTGAGCGGTTGAATACCTAAAGATAAGGTTTCGTAGCCAATCAGAGATTTTAACTGTTCTAAGTGAGAGGCAATTTCTAACCCAGAACATCTAAAAACTAAATAAATTTTATCGGGTTTCCTTTGATAAAGTAGAATCTCATAACCATTGGTTAATAATCCCCACTGCACTTTAAAGTAGTTGAGATAATAACCTAAGCGGTGACGATGATTGATCAGCTTTTCTCTGGGGTTTTTAGCTTCGATAACTAGACAGTGAGAGGATAAAAACTGCTTTTTGTTGATAGGTTTTTGAGCGGAAACAAGGAAATCTAAGCGTACTTTACCGAAGCTAACTTGTTGATACCAATGTTCGGCATTGTAGCCTAGTTTGGGGAGTAAATACTGGACGATTAATTTACTCTCCACTTCCCTTTCGTTATGACAATAGTGAGGATTGAAAGTCACACATTTGAGGAAATACTTAAGAACAACTTATTGTTAGTTTAAATGATGACAGCCCTTCTCGTCAAGGTGAAGCACAGACTAAATCCTTACTTAATCGGGTATTTCAGCTGCAAGAACGAACCCCATCTATCCCAGAAAAGCTACATATTGAGATGAATATCAGTCAATTTACGGGTTTATTGCAGTAGGATGTTTATCTAAAAACCATCCTACTGACAGCTTCAATTAATTAATCTGCATAATTTTCTCGGCTACTTTCTGGGAAATAAAAGGTAAAATTGAGCGATTTTGACTGTTATCTTTTCCCTCGGTAAATACCACTAAGAGATAGGGAGTATGATGGGGAATTTCAATATAGGCTGCATCGTGACGCACTTGACTTGTCCAACCAGCTTTTGACCAAATTTGACTATTTTCTGGTAATCCTTGTCCGAGAAATCCTAAGATTTGTGTATCATCTCCTTGACTTGTCCAATCAGCAGGATTAAGACTTCGTTTTAGTAAAGACATCATCATCTGGGAACGTTGGGAAGAAACAGCAATCCCCCCGACAATAGTATGAATTAAACGCGCCACTGCATTGCTAGTTAACATATTGCGATTCTCCATTAATTCCCCTAAAAAAGCGCGTTCACGTCCATAGGGACCATCGGACCAAGTTTTTTGATTAACGTTAATTGTCGCTAATTCTGTCCAATTTAGGGATTGAAAATAACGATTAACTATGTTGCGTTGTTGCTTCCAAGTTTCAAAGGGACCGGCGGCAATTTCTGGACCGCTAGTGGTTCCCGTGACCAGATCTACAACTAAACTGGTAGCATCATTACTAGAGTCAACAATCATGTCACGAATGGCGCGATTTAATTCGGTGCTTTCGGCAATCATTACCCCTTCTAACCACTCATGAATTGCTACTAGATAAAATAATTTCACTAAACTAGCGGGATAGGTTCTTTCTTGTCCGCGATAGCTAAATCCGCGGGGGGAATATTTCCAGAATTCTTCGTGAGAAATTGCTCCCCCCGTGTTGACGATAACGGGAGGATCATATACTATCCAAGTTAGGGCAATTTGTTCTTGAGCTAATTGGGGAAATTCTCGCCAAGTTGTTTCTAAAATATCTGTACCGAACTGTTGGAGGTGGTCTTCAGTATGAAAAAAGTTCATAGGTGTGCTGCAAAGTCAAGAGTTAGAAGGTGGATAAATTCTTGAGTCGGCAATTCTCATTTTACGGTAAAATTTACCGATAATTAATTATTTGAACGCTTCTGAGTTTAATGTTTATATCTACCGATGAGGTTCATCTCTATTTTATCAGTCTCGATCCGCCTGGGGACAGACTAGAAAAACTGGCTTCTTTGCTCTCGGAAGATGAAATAATTAGAGCTAATCGTTACCATTTTCCCGAACACAAGCGGCGTTTTTTGGTGGCTAGGGGATGTTTAAGGGAGATTTTAGGGTCATATTTGGCGATAAGTCCCGAAAAAATCGAGTTTATCTACAGTGAACGGGGAAAACCGAGTATTAACTACCAATTGCAGTTTAATCTCTCCCATTCCGAGGAGATGGCAATCTGTGGCTTGACTTTAACCGCTCGCATCGGGGTAGATTTAGAGAAAATGCGCGGGGTGAAAGATTTAGATAGCTTGACAAAAAGGTTTTTTTGTGCTAGGGAACATGATCTGGTTGAAAAGTCCGCAGAGAAGGAAAAGCTATTTTTTCAGTTATGGACGGCAAAAGAGGCTTATTTAAAGGCACTGGGAACGGGAATTAGCGGGGGACTCGATCGAGTGGAAGTAGGCCTCAATCCCTTAAAATTAGACAATGTGGCGGGGGAATGGCAATTATGGACAGGAGAAATCGGCGATAATTATCGAGCGACGGTGGTTATCGAAGGTAGCGATCGAGTGATTAAAACCTTTGGCCTTTCTGATCTATGATTAATTGGGTAGTTAATTGCCTTCAGGTGTCCTTAATTATTACTTAATCTTGTTTTCTCTATGCGAATTGCTCTTTTTACAGAAACTTTCTTACCGAAAATCGATGGAATTGTCACCCGTCTTAAACATACCGTTGACCACCTACAAAGATTAGGTCATCAGGTATTAGTTTTCTCTCCCGATGGCGGTTTAAAAGAGTACAAAGGTGCTAAGATTCATGGAGTTACAGGGATTCCCCTACCCCTATATCCGGAATTAAAAATGGCTTTCCCCCGGCCCTCAGTCGGTCAAGCTTTAGAGAGGTTCAAACCCGATATTATTCATGTGGTTAACCCCGCTATTTTAGGGGTGGGAGGCATTTATTTTGCCAAAACTATGAACATTCCCCTCGTCGCTTCCTATCATACCCATCTCCCCCAATACCTACAACACTACGGGTTAGGTTCCCTAGAAGGATTACTCTGGGAATTATTAAAATTGGCCCACAATCAAGCAAGTTTAAATCTCTGTACTTCCACTGCTATGGTGCAAGAATTATCTAGTCGTGGCATTGAAAAGGTAGAGCTTTGGCAAAGGGGAGTCGATACGGAATTATTTCAACCTCATTTAAAATCCCCGGCTATGAGACTGAAATTATCCCAAAATAACCCCGATAGTCCTCTCTTATTATATGTTGGTCGAGTCTCGGCCGAAAAAGAAATCGCTCGCATTAAACCAGTATTAGAAGCGATTCCCGAAGCAAGATTTGCCATTGTGGGAGATGGTCCCCATCGGGAAGCTTTAACAAGTCATTTTGCCGACACAAATACCCATTTTGTCGGTTATTTACAGGGGTTAGAATTAGCCTCCGCTTTTGCTTCCGCAGATGCTTTTCTTTTTCCCTCACGCACAGAAACCCTCGGTTTGGTACTTTTAGAATCCATGGCTGCCGGTTGTCCGGTGGTGGCGGCAAATTCGGGGGGAATTCCCGATATTGTCACCGATGGAGTTAATGGTCATCTCTTCGATCCTAGGGATGAGAAAGGTTTAATTACTGCCACCCAAAGATTACTAACCGCCAAGGCAGAAAGAGAGGAATTACGACGAAATGCGCGCCTAGAAGCGGAAAAATGGGCATGGCAAGCGGCCAGCAAACAATTATTAAATTACTATCACCGGGTTTTGAATAATAATTCTGTGGCTTTTGCCGCTTAATTGTTGTCAAAATGCTCGAATTTAATTGCAAAAACCTTGACCTATTGTAACTTTTATGGCCAGCGCACCCAGTACCACCTTAGATAAGTCCACCCAAGTTGTCAAAAAGACTTATCCCAACTATAAAGTTATTGTTCTCAACGATGACTTTAACACCTTCGATCATGTGGCCAATTGTTTAATTAAATATATCCCGGATATGACTACCGATCGAGCTTGGGAATTAACTAATCAAGTTCACTACCAAGGACAAGCAATTGTCTGGACAGGTCCCCAAGAACAAGCGGAACTTTATCACCAACAATTGCGACGGGAAGGATTAACTATGGCTCCTCTAGAGGCCGCATAATTATGAATAATGGTCGCTTAGTTTGGAATCATTCTACTCATATTCCGGGGTTGATTGCGGTATTAGAAAAGTTAATTACCTATCAAGGAATCACCACTGTCACCCCGGGGGTACTTTCTCGCTCAAAAGGTCATTGTCCGCGGTTACAATTGCGGATATCAGTGCCAATTCTTGGTGGTTTTAAGGTGATTGCGAGGACAGGAAAAAGTGTGCAGGAAGTCTTTGTTATCACCGATTTAAACCAAGCGGATTTAGAAATGGCTATCCAAGCTTGTTTAGGAAAATAACTGTCGTGGCTGCGTTGTTGAAAGGCTGCTGGTTACTAATTATTTTTTTTCTGTTTTTCTGTGTACATTCTCTCCCTAGTTTGGCAGTAGTGGATAGAGTTCCTTTAACAGTAACTTTATTGCAGGAACGTTTAAGCGCACCCGTCCTTAAAGAAGGGATGACTACCATTGATTTAGCCAATTTAGTTATCGATATCCGCGATGAAAATAAGGAACTCCAGGAACAATTTTATCAACAGATTCAAGGTCAAATTAATCGCGCTAAACAACCCCTAGGTTTAGATTTTAGTAATTCCTTAATTCAAGGCAATTTTATCGCTTCCCGTCTGGGTTTACCGACTCCTTTAACAAAAGTGGCTCTCGCTACCTTATTATCACCCACGGAAGAACAGTTATTACAACAGGACGAAAATTTTTTATTCGATAGCGATGAACCGGTTTTTAATGTCACAGTATTTCGCGGACCTGTGAAGCTGTCCGGAACCGTATTTATGGGAGAAGTGGACTTTTCTAAGACTTTTTTTCTGCAAATTGTCGAAGCCATGGAAGCAAAATTTAGTCGTGAAAGTAATTGGGTAGAATCTCGTTTTGCTAGGGTAGCGAAATTTACCAAAGCCACTTTTATGGGAGATGTAAATTTTAGTCAAAGTCAATTTTTAAATAAAGCTATCTTTCGCACGGCACATTTTAAAAGTATTACCAACTTCCATCGCAGTCATTTTACTGCCGAAGCTTATTTTGATCAAACTAAATACGATAAAACCGCAGATTTTACCCGTACTTTCTGGGAAAAAGAAGCCAATTTTTCCCAAAGTCAATGGCGAGATCGTCCGCTATTTTCTAAGAGTAGATTTTTAAGTTTATTAACCTTTAGAAATGCCACTCTTGAAAAATCGGGTGCTTTCCGATCTAGTTATTTTAATGGTGTGGTTAGTTTTCAAGATCTGAAACTTTTAGATCAGGTAGATTTTAGTAATTCCACTTTTACTAAAAATAGTTATTTGAGTGTATCGGGATTAGCTTTTGATTCCGATAAAGCGAAAATACTGGGAGATAGAGGAGTAATTGGTCAAGCAATTTATTTACCAACCTTAACAGGAAATGAAACAGTTTTAAGAAATTTAGTTCGTAATTTCCGCTCCCTAGAACAAATTGCCGATGCCAATCAAATTGAATACAAAACCGAAAAATTGCGTTTTCAACAGTTAAAACAAAAACTGAATAATATCTCAATTATTCGCCTAATTAACCTCACTTGGTTAGCTGATTTTCTGCATACTTCTTTCCTTGCTTTACTATTACTATTAAGTCAAGATGGTACAAATTTTAGTTTAGTTTTCGGTACAGGAATCATAATTTTTGCCTATTTTGGCTGTTTATTTTGGTTAATTGATCGCGTGCGTCGTCTCACACCTAAACCAGTAATTCCTAATCGTTATGAAATTCTTTGTATGGTAACTAGCTATAGTATTCTCACCCTTTCAGGTGTGTTTAATATCCTGCAATCTGCCAGTCGTCCCCTACTAACTTTAACAGCCATTGCCCTAATTCTTGTCCCCTTACCCCTAATTTTAATTATCGAACTTTATCGTCGGGGACGCTATCACGATTTAATGGATAGTTCCTATTTCCTGCAAGATGGTAGTATGCGACAATTACGCTTATTAATCACCCGTTTACCCGTGGTTCCCCAATTTCCCCTCTTTCGCGATCGTTATACTCCTATTCCTTGGCAAAAGCGTTGGAATTGGTTAAATTATTACGATTTAAGTCTCAATAATTTGCTAAAATTAGGCTTTAATGATTGGCGAGTTCGCGATCAAGAATTACCCCCTATCATTTCTTTTTTAGTTTGGTATCAATGGGGTATCGGCATCTTTTATATCACTCTCCTTATCTGGACTCTCTCGCGCACGATTCCGGGGTTAAATCTCTTGATTTATTTAAAATAAACTGTAAAAATTTAAATACAGTAGTGATCTTTTCGTTTTGGGGAGCAGAAATATGAGTGGAAAAATGACCCTTACTTTGAACCGTGATACCTACGGAAGGTTAAGCTGTTCGTAATTTAAATGCTTGACAGCTTATTAGAACTCTTGCAAATTAATTATATGTTATAATGATGGGTTAACTAATTTTCCCCAAAAAATTAGTTAATCAGTACATTCGTCCTGAATAAAAACTTGAAGTTTAACTTTTAAC